>JASHVB010000142.1 GCA_030039695.1 Acetobacteraceae bacterium | reverse complement strand
GGTCCTGGCCGCCGGGAAGCGCATTGCGCTCGGGGTCGGCAGCCAATGCGGCGCGGACGGTGGCTCGATGATCCAGGTCGTCATAGGGATAGACATGGATCACTTGGTTCAGCGGGCCGAAATCAGTGTGCCAAAATGCGCCGAGCTTTGAGTGCTTGAGTCGCGCGGGCAGACGCTTCTCATAGCGTTCCTCGAATTCGGGCACGGTTCCGGTGCGCGGCGTGTAGGTGCGGACTTCGTATATCATTGACGCATCCTCCAGTGTGCGAGGGATTTAGGTAAGTGCAGGTGTGGTAGCGGCTCCCTCGCTTCAGGTCAAAGCGTAAGCCGGCGGCAACTCAGCGACAAACTACAGACTCCGAACCCTCGTCGAGCAACGCCAACGAAGAACGGCACAGCGCGCATTTGTCGGTCGATCGCTGCCACTGGATTAGGTGAGTTTCGCCGCTGTGCAATGCGCAGGGCGGTGCAGCTGCGATCGGCCGCTGTTCGATCTGTGATCCGGCCCATTACCGTCGGCAGAAGTGGGACGCATCCCACGATGGTGCCCACTTCGTTAATGGGCATAATTTCGATTGACCCATAGCTCAGACACCCTTAATTTCTCGCGTGAGGATGGCGAATGCGTGAAGCGCTATTGCGACAGATCGTCGAATACTGCCGCGAGGCACGGATGGCGGAATCGACGTTCGGGCGTCTTGCAGTCAACGACGGCAAGCTCGTAAGCCGGCTGCGCCGCGGTGGCCGGCTCACAACCGACACCGAGGATCGGGTGCGTGCCTTTATCATCCGTCCGTCTGCACGCGCGGACGATCGCGCTGAACCCGCTGCGCCGCCGTTGGTCTCCCCCGAACTTCCTGGCGACACCCAGAACTTCCGCTTCTACGACAACCGCCAGAAATACCTGCTCTTCGTCACGACCTGCGGCGAGAAATGGCTCATCGCCAAGCGCGTCGGGCTGGAGCTGGCTAACCTTCATCCACGACCACCGGCAGTACGCGTCTTCGACGCGGGAACCGGCGACGGCACGGTCTTGGCGCGCACGATGCGCTCGATGCACCGCCGCTTCCCGACGATGCCGTTCTATATCGTCGGTAAGGAGATCAGCCCTGAGGATGTCCGGCTGGCGCTCGAGAAGATGCCAGACCGCCTCTACGAGCACCCGGCGACTGTGCTCGTTATGACCAACATGTCGTATTCAGAGGCGCCATGGCTGACCCCCAATTCGGTAACCTCCGCAACTAGCCTCGTCTGGCACGAGCTCGCGCTCACCGGCGACACCGCGCACGATTTTGAGGAGCAGATCACCGAGTTGCAGCCCTTTCTTGTCGAGCATTGGCGTGTCCGCCTGGGTCGAAGCAGTGGCAACCCGGTCTACGAAAAGCCGGTAGTGCTCCTCATCTACCGCAACGACCACAAGTTCCTGCTCGATTCGATCCGCCCACGGCGCGGCTACGCTCACGCCGATTACGACCTCGTCATAGCTTCCCAGCCCTATCGCGCCCGCGCGTCGCTTGAATTTAAGGCACGCCGTATCGTTGCCCCGCTTGCCAGGAGCCTTGCCCCCGGCGGCCGGCTCATCGGCATTCATTCCTACGGTGACGACCCGGGGCTCGAGATCATCCGGCAGATTTGGCCGGGGGAAGACCCGTTTACGACAGACCGGCACGCTATCCTGCGCGCCACCAAGGCCGAGCTAGGCGGAGCCGGACGCTCGCTCAATTTCAGCGCCTACGCCGACGCGCGCTCGCTCTTTCGCTACGACATGCATACGCTGCCCACCGAAATTAGCGACACGATCGGCACCTCGACGCTGTTCGCAGCGTGGAACGCGGCGGTGTATGTCGCGCAAATCGAGGACCAGCGCCTCTCCCGGGCGATTGCCGACGGCGCTTATCTGGAGGCGACAAAGGAGGTGCTGCGCCAGCACGGCGGTCTCTGGTTTTGGGACGAGTCTTACGTCATTTCGCGCAGGCGGGACTTACTCTAATGGCGGCAGGGGGTGTGGCGTCACAGGAGCCGAATGCGCGGCGTGTTCGCGAGCTCCTCGCCACGGCGTCGATCGAGGTGTCGCCGCGTGACGAATTGGCCGGCGACGGACTACGAGGCCTCCTTCCGCCAGGCTCGACCGTGTTCATCAGTCACCCGCCAAGCGCCGACCACTCCGGTATCGTCGCGGGGTGCGCGCGTCTTCGAAGAGCGGGCTTCATTCCTGTCCCCCATATCGCCGCCCGCCGCCTCGCGAGCATGGAGGATGCCGTCGATTTTGTTCGTCGGGCCACCGGCGACGCCGGTGTCGATGACGTGTTGTTAATCGGCGGCGACCCGGATTGGCCCGCTGGCCCGTTTCGCGACAGCTTGACACTACTGATCGGAGGCATTCTCGAATGCCACGGGGTCGAGCGCGTGCGCTTTGCCGGCTACCCCGAAGGACATCCGCACATCAGTACGAAGGCGCTTGACACTGCCCTCGACACCAAACTGAGACTTGCCAAAGAACGCGGGCTTGCCGCATCGATCGTCACCCAGTTCGGCTTTGAACCGGAGCCTATCGAGCGTTGGATCGCCGAGCTCCGATTGCGCGGCGTCGAATGCCCAGTGCGAGTCGGCGTCCCCGGCCCGGCGCGTGTTGTCTCCTTAGCCAAGTTCGCGGTGCGTTGCGGCATCGGAAGCTCGCTCGGCGCGCTCGCCCGCGGCCACACGGCCTTTGCCCGTATCCTGACAGAAGCCGCGCCGGACGCACTCATTGACGCGCTCGCCGGCGGTGAAACAAATGCCGGAAGGATTGACGGTCTCCACGTCTTCACTTTCGGAGGCGTTGCGCGCACCGCAAGGTGGCGCCAGGCGAGACTCGACAAACTAGCACTGCAGTTGTGATTTCCGCTTCAGGTGCGCTCGTCACGCGGCGGCTTGGTGGGCTCGTCGCCATAGCGACCGCGCTATCATCGAGGCTGGCTCGATGGGGTCCTGCTTGAGTCGTTGCGCTATTCGGCGGATTTCCTGGATCGGCCAGCGATGAGCGCGCTCGGATTTTGCGGAGGGGTCCCTGTTCGCTGACCAACAGGCCGCAAGCCTCGGCAGCCACGTTGCGCGACACGTCACCGACGAACCTCGGCCCGCGGTCGGGCGGCAGGTGAGCGCCTGTGCTCAGGTGTCCGCCATCCCTTGCCGCATTCAGCGACGACCGCCGCCCTGAGTTCGCTCGACTGAACATAGGCCGTTCACACGTTGGCGCCGAAATGCGACATTACGCCCGGTGTTCGCATCGGCAATGCAGGATTTCATGGTGGCAACAACGCGCGGGCCCGGACGCTTGAACAATCGCCGCCTTGGCGGATTGCTCGCTCGTGGACCGCGCCTCCTGCTCCTGGCGCTATTCGCGCTGGTGGGTCTAGTCACCCCCGGAGCTGCTGTCGACGGAACAGCGACGCCAGCGCCTTCAGTATCGCCTTGCACCGATGCTGGCGCTTGCACCGAATGGGTGACGTTGGGCTCGGGCGGAGCGCGCGCTCTGTTGTATCGCACCTTCCCGCTGACCATGCGCAACACCGGCGTGCGTGGCGCTCTGATCATGGTCCACGGTATCGAGCGGAATGCCGACCACTACTTCGCCACCGCGACAAGCGCGGCCTTTCTGGCGTCCGCCTTGGATGACACGGTCGTGATCGCACCTGCCTTTCACTCCTCGGGCGGTCGCTGCAAGGACGAGTTGCAGCCGGCCGAGATCAACTGGACGTGTAACAATTGGGCGTCTGGAGGCGCCGCCACCAGTGACCCTGGCGTGACGTCCTATGATTTCCTCGACGAGATCCTGAAAAAGCTATCGGACAAGAGCGTCTTTCCCAACCTGACACACATCGTCGTAGCGGGACATTCGGGCGGCGGTCGGTTTGTCAGCCGATACGAGATGGCCAACCAAGTCCATGACATGCTCGGCACCACCATCTCGTATGTGTCCGCCAACCCCTCAAGCTACGCCTGGCCGGACGTCACGAGGATCTTGCCGGTCGATGATGGGGCGCCGGATAGCGCTGCGACCGCCTGGAAAACGACGAAGCCGCATACACGGTTCAGCTACGGTCCGTTCGATGCAAACGTAGCCCCGAAATACAATGAGTGGCCTTATGGGTTCGCCAATCGCGAAGGATACGCCGCTCGAATAGGCGATGAACAATTGAAGAAGCAGCTGGTTTCACGGCCCATCACCTTTTTGCTTGGCCAGGTCGATACGCTGCCGCTGGGTGGATTTGATGCCTCACCCCCGGCCATGGCGCAGGGGGCCACGCGACGGGTGCGAGGCGAAGCATATGTCAAATTTGTCGACGAGCACCTTGGAGGGGCGGCCAAAATCATGATTGTGCCGGAGTGTGGACATAACGATCGCTGCATGTTCACGACGGACTCCGTGCTGCCTGTGATATTCCCGGGACGTTGAGCGATCGCGGTACATCGCTCCGCATGTCGCCTCTGGCCCAGCCCGCGGAGAGGCGCTCTGCAGTGCATCAGGCACTCGGATGGCAGCCAGCCTGGCGAGACCGCCTTCGAGACCTGCGGTCAGGACCCTGATGCCCCTGGGACTGCCTTGTCGAGCACTACGCCGGTGGCGGCCATACGCTTCAGATTCTCTACAGGCAGGATAACGGGGGATGGATCGTCAACTCGTGGAGCGCCTACTGACGGCACATTCGCGGCACGTGTCAGCCATCAACGCCGGCCCCGGTGTGGTTCTGCTCGGCCGGGTCGCCACGCGGCTGCCGGTCATCGACGTGTCCTGCAATCGCTGCGTCCGGCGAGGCCGCCTGCACACGGGGCGGCTGGTGGCGGAAAACGGCGCCTACAACCCGGTGCCAGTGCTGCTGCGGACCATCGCCGCGGACTGCCCCCGGATGCAGGCGGGGCAGCTCCACCAGCTTGGATTTTGGCCCTCTATTCGGTCCTGGCGATTTTCCGAGCAATGAAGTCGTCGATGGCTTGGGGGTCAAATCCAGCTTCGGCGAGGATTTCTCGAGTTTGCTGGCCGAGGCGCGGGGCGAAGCGACCGGTAGGCGGCTTGGTTTCCGACCAGGTGCTGGGCTCGCGCATGGTGCGGATGCGACCCTCGGAGGGATGGTCAACCCAGCGGAAGAATTCGGCGTCGGCGAGGTGCGGGTCTTTCATCAACGTTTCGAGCGTATGGGGACGCATGCAGGGGATATCGTTCTGTTCGAGAATTTCGAGCCACTCGGCGGTGGTGCGGTGTTTCAGTTCCTCGCCGATCATTTCATAAAGCGAGTCTATGTTGGCGGTGCGGGCCGTGATGTCGGCGAAGCGCGGGTCGGTCTTCAGCATCTCGCTCTTGCCGACGGCCTCGAAGAAGCGGCGCCACTGGCCGTCATTGTAGGGCAGCGCAGCAATAAAGCCGTCCTTGGTGGGATACGGACCGCGGTGTTGCGACAGGGTGCGGGGATAGCCGGCGGGGCTAGTGGGCGGATCGAAGGTCTGGCCCTGCATATGCTCCGACAACACGAACTGGGCAATCGTTTCGAACATCGGCACTTCGATCTGCTGGCCGATACCGGTGCGGGCCTTGGCGAGCAGGCCTGCGAGCAGGGCGTTGGCGGCGGCGGACCCGACGATGCGGTCGATCGCGGCCATCGGAATGAAGCGCGGCTGGCCGGTGGATTGTTGCAGCAGCATCGGGATAGCAGCGGCGGCCTGGATCAAGTCGTCGTAGGCGGGGCGCCCGGCATAACGTCCGGCGCTGCCGTAGCCGACCATGCTGAGATAGACAAGCGACGGATTGAGCTCATGGATGGAGGCGTAGTCGAGGCCAAGGCGGCCTAAAGCCGCGGGGCGGATATTGGAGGCGAAGGCGTCGACCGTCGGTACCAGGCGGCGGATCGCGTCTTGTGCCTCCGGCTGTTTCAAGTCGAGGGCGATGCTGCGCTTGCCGCGGCCGTTGTGCTGGAACGTGCCGCTCATGCCGCGATGCTTGGGGACGCCCGTGTAGCGAGAGGAGTCGCCCTCGGGCGCTTCCACCTTGATCACGTCGGCGCCGAAATCGGACAGGATGCGGGTGCACCAAGGACCCATTTGCACCGTGGTCAGATCCAGCACGCGAATACCGGCGAGGGGGCCGTTGTTGTCGCTCGGCATCGCGTCGTATCCCGCATGGCGTTGTGTTGGGCCAACTATTGATCACAGGCTGGAATGCCGCAAGCTTGCCGAGTAGCGCTGTCCTCCGCCACTGTGTGGCAACGCATAAAGGGAGGAACCGATGGGACCGATACTGGTCGATCATTTGCTATATGAACCCGAGGACAACGGTATCCTATGGATCAGGTTCAATCGCCCTGAACGGCTGAACGCCCTGGTCGGAACAGCCGAGGAAAACAGCACCGTCGCGAAGGTCGGTGAATACATGCGGGCGGGTGACGATGATCCCAATATCCGTGTCATTATCCTGACCGGTGTGGGTCGAGCATTCTGCTCGGGAGCGAATCTTGGCTCGAACAGAGGGGATGCGGGGGAAAACCTTCCGGGCAACCGAAGTGCACATGAGGGTCTGGACGGCACGCGGCAGCACTTCTTCCACGGCTTTACCCAGCTTCACCTGGACATTGCCAAAATCCGCAAGCCGACGATCGCCATGATCAACGGGCCGGCGGTGGGGTCCGGCATGGACATGGCGCTGCATTGCGATATCCGTATCGGCTGCGATCGAACCCGTTTCATCGGGTACCATAATGCCGGACAGATCATCGAGAACGGCGGATCCTATTATCTGCCGAAAATGGTTGGGCTCGGTCGGGCGTTGGAATTTGCCTACACGGGCGAACTGAGCGCAGAACGAGCCTACGAATGGGGCATGCTCAATCATCTGGTGGCAACTGACAAGCTTGAAGAAACCACCCGCGAACTTTGTTCCAAAATAATCACTCGGCCGCCGCTAGTGCAATGGATCGCCAAGCGTATCATGCGCACCTCCTTGGATACCACCATGGAGGCAACGATGGTGCTGACTTCCAACGCCAGTCCAATCCTGCAACATTCGGATGATGCCAAGGAAGCGCGCAAGGCCTTTGTCGAAAAGCGGCAGCCGCGATTCAAGGGGGCATGATATGTGTCGCGCTGACCGTCGATCGGGTCTATGCACGTTCGGTGCAAGATTTAGTCCTATAACGGCATCAGTCTGGCGCGAAGCAGGTCAACACTGGCACGACCGTACATGGTCCTCTTCAGCGTCTTGAGCCTGTTGATCTGGCCTTCGGTGTACCCATTGCTCCAGGATTTCAATACGGCATTCCGCGCCGCCTCGATGTCATGCCGTACTGCTCTGGCAAGACGCTGCATGCCATAGATATCTGACCCGCGTGCAGCGCTTATCCAGCCGTCCAATTTCTCCACCGTGCCACCACGGAGCAGACCGCGATACCGCATCGCCAAATGGCGCATCGTCGTGAATTCAGCTGACGCAGTCTTGAGTGCGTCGACGTTCGCGATCTGCCGCGCGGTCATCTGGCGACGTGGCTTTACGCAAAGCACCGCCGGCACAAGGGGCGAGGTCCGGCAGCCGGTCATTGGATCTATCACCTGCACCGGCAGCGGTGCTGGCACCTCTTGGTCAGCCGATAACCCTTCATCCCTGCCTGCGATGGACCGTCGTTGCGCCAGGGAGCGAGGAAACGCGTCAGATGGCTATATGAACCTATGTAACCCGCGGTGGCGTATATCGGCGAACAGCCGGCGGACCTTGGCCGTGCCTTCGGCCCAGCTTCGTGCCAGGAAAGCCCCCAAATAGGCTGGCGTACAGGGCTTGGGGGCCATCGCATTGCGTTCCGGCAGGTCAATGTGTCGCACCCACCGATACACGCGTCGGCGACCAAGGCCGAGCTTCTATGCGATTTCCCTGACGGTTCTGCCAGCGTCATAGACAGCTCTGAGGTGATCGAATATTGCCCGCGGGCAGCGTGGCGACGGCGCCTCAGCCCCCTCCGCGGTCGCTGAATTTCGATCTGATCTGTTGATATGCGGTTGCTCCGGCGTGTCCTGATCATCCTCAATCTTGGTAGCAGATTCCGGGATCTGCGCCTCGAAGCCGCCGAGCTGCCTCGCGATGATCTCTCGTAAGTTCTTCAACAGGTGGAAGCGATCAGCGACCTGCCGCGCCTGTGGTGCGCCCTGACGGGTCGCGTCCGCATAGAGGCAGTCGCGATCGCAGTTGAGATCAGCGCGACAGCGGACGCATCCGCACGATCCTAACAGGGAGGTCGTCGCTCACCGGAGAGACCGAGATACCGAAAGTGAATCTCGCTGAGGCCACTTTGGCTTCGACATCGCAAGGATCTGTCAATACCGTGCTGCAGCAAGTGGTATGCCGGTGGCGCGCCGGCCGGCTGGTTGGTCGGAGAGCCTGCTCGGCGCGGTCGACCGAAGGCCCTATTGGGACTGGCAGCGGGTCTCCGGGAACTCGCGGCGAACTGAGCCTGTAGTCCTTCAATTCGGGCGGTATCAAGCCCGCGTCTTGGCACGATACTCTCATTGTCTGCCACGTATTTGAGAATATCTCGGCCCGGAGTTCTCATTTCAAAGAGCAGAGAGAATCGGTACGGACACTATTCTCCGTTCCAACGACAACGCGACAAGCGCACTCGAAGCGGACAAGGCTACTCAACTCACGCCAGTGCGGCGATTAGAGCGGCGGCAATTCGGGACGTATCGGCATACGCCGCCTTGCCGGTCCCGTGATGGAAAGGCGAGCGTGGCCGCGCGGCGGACCGCTGCTATACTCGGTACACAACGATCCTGGGGGCAACCATGCGACGCATGACCCGACGCAGCGCGGCCGGTCTCATTGGCTTGGCATCATTCGCGCCGGCGATCACTCGCCCGGCGCACGCAGAGCAGAGGATATTGGCGATCGGCATGACGTTTCCACTGACCGGCACGCTTGCCCTGCAGGCCGGGCAGGTACGCGATGCGGTGCTTTACGCGATCAGAGAAGCGAACGAGAAGGGCGGCGTCGCTGGCTACCAATTCCGCGATCTGTCGTTCGACGATGCCTCGCCAACCACAGGGCAATACGATCCGGCACTGGCGGCAACGAACGCACGCAAGTTGCTGCAGGATTCGGCGGTGATTGCCGCGGTCGGG
>JASHVB010000141.1 GCA_030039695.1 Acetobacteraceae bacterium | reverse complement strand
ATTCAATCCAGCGCTACAGATGGCCGATCATGCACGGCCGGTGCGTTACGAGCTGCCCCCGCGCCCTGAATTTAGGGCAACGGCCGACAAACAGACCCTTTACGTGCATCAGCCGAGCGGGCGGCGTTCGCGCACGTTGGACAACGCAACGGAACGGTTCGTTGATGCGACCCGGCCTGGGAGGGAGCTCAATGGGTAGCCTTCGAGCTGTTGGACGGTACGGCCGGGCGCCGGTGGCGTAACACACAATCGAGCGAGCGGCACGACGAAAGCTGCGGTGCTCGGCAACCGAGACAAGGGTCGTCAGCGACGGAATGTCACCTCCGCGTATTGGTGAGCCCAACTCAGCAGACAATTGAGAAAATGATTATTCTCGTCTATGACGACTATCAATATCTCGTCGATCTGATGAACCTGAAGGAGAGGGTCCAGAGCGGCCGAAGTCTATGTCAAACCGCTAGACCAGGAGAAAAGTGGCACAGCCCAACCGTGCTCGAACGGCGCTACCTGAGCTAGAGCAGCTATCCGACCTTAGCAAATTTTCTCCCGATGGACGATATCACACGTCTCCCGGCCTCGAGGCACGGGTTGGTTCCGTGAGATGTACGACCCGAAAGCAGCTTGATGGTCACACAGCCCCTAAGCTCCGACACTGCAATACCGGGCAAGGTTGACAATGCCCCATCCGTTCCACACTCCCTGAAGAGTGCACAGGATCCAGCGCTTAGCATGACGCGAAGGGGTTCTCGAGCAAATTCTTGGTCGAGGGTATGCTATGTACTGTCCGGATCATGTCGATGAGAGCGCGGAGGGCAGCTGGAACCTGTCGATGGCTCGAATAATACAGAAAGAGTCCCTCGAAAGATGGCGACCAATCGTCCAGCACACGGACCAGTTGCCCTGAGCGCAGAAAAGGTTCGACCATTGCTTCAGCCGTATATGCGATGCCCAGCCCATCGACCGCTGCGCGCGCCGCCAAGTCAGGAGTGTTGACCATAACCCGGCCATGCACCGAGACTTTTTGCGAATTACCATTCCGCTCGAACGGCCAGTCGAACACAGTACCATCGGCACCTCGACGATATTCAACGCAACTATGACGGACCAGATCATCGGGGAGGCGCGGTCGGCTCTTTTGTGCGAAGTAGGACGGCGCGCCAACCACGGCAATTTTCACCGGCCCCATTACCCGGACGGCAATCATGTCGGCCGCTACCCGGTCCCGCGGTCCGATACCCGCGTCGAATCCTCTCGCCACTATGTCGACGTGCGTCTCGCTCACCTGCACCTCTAGGTGGACCTCTGGGTAGGTTGATAAGAGGCGCTGCCAAACCGGTGCGATCACCGCCACAGCCGCCATATGAGTTGTATGAATCCGCAGCCGTCCAAAGGGCCGTCTCCGCTCCTGGTTCAAGTCCTCCAAGGCATCAACGATCTGGTCGATCGCCGGCCGCAGCCGATCTCGCAGACGGATGCCGGCATCCGTAAGCGATACACTGCGAGTTGTCCGGTGTAGCAGGCGCACCTCGAGGCGTTCCTCGAGTTGTCGCATCGTGTGGCTGAGCGCAGATGGTGTGACCCCGATCCGGGCTGCGGCACCGCGAAAACTGAGGTGATCGGCAATTGCAATGAATGCGGTCAGGGCGGCAAGGTCGGGGCGATGCATTCTTGAATTCCTCTCAACACAGACTGTGACAACTACCATGTTTTCATTCCCGTTGACAGTCATCACCTTCCACCTCGCGCGCGTTCAAGCGCGGAAGGAGCCTGTATGCCCGACGAAGGGAGAGGTGTTTCGTACGCCGATACGGCCGAACCAAGGGCCACAACCATCAAAACGCCGCAAAGACGAGCAAATGGGCCAGCTCAACGGCGCGCTGTAGCGATGCGCAGCGTGCGGCACGCATTGTTTGCGGTGTTGCCGCTCGTGCTGCTCGGCGGCGGCTACTGGTATATCCGTGGCGGCCAAGTGATGTCGACTGATGACGCCTACGTCGAAGCTAACAAGGTTGGCATCTCCACGGATGTTTCGGGGATCGTCAAAGACGTCGACGTGACGGAGAATGAGCAGGTCGAGCCAGGCCAGGTGCTTTACCGCCTCGACGACGCGCCGTTTCGATTCGCGTTAGAGCGCGCCACCGCCCGCGTGGGCGGCGTCAAGGATGCCCTCAACGCGCTCAAGGCAAACTATCGGGACATGGAGGCACAAATCCTGCAAGCCCGTCATGACATCGAGTACTACGCGACGGAGCTCCACCGTCAGCAGGACCTTCTGAAGGCGCATGTCGCATCGCAATCGGCGTTCGATAGGGCGCGCCGAAACCTCCAGAATGCCCAGGGAAAGCTCTCCTCCCTAACTCAGCAGCTCGCCGCGATCGCTGCCAACCTCAACGGCGATCCCGACGGCCCCGTCGAGCGGAATCCCAGGTATGCAGACGCCGTTGCTCAGCGCCGCGAGGTCGCCCGTCAACTTGCGCATACCATCGTCCGGGCGCCGTTCGCGGGCATGGTGACAAACGTGCCGTCGATCGCGCCTGGCAAATATCTCGCGGCGTCGACAACCGCCTTCTATCTCGTCTCGACCGACCATGTCTGGGTCGACGCCAATCCCAAGGAGACGGAACTGACGTATGTCCGCCCAGGACAGCCGGTGACGGTAACGGTGGATACCTATCCCGCTGTGCAATGGGAGGGTACCGTTGAAAGCATCAGCCCTGCCGCGTCCGAGGAATTCTCTCTTTTGCCCGCGCAGAACACCAGCGGCAACTGGGTGAAGGTCGTGCAGCGTATCCCGATGCGGGTGCGCGTCGATACCAGTGATAGCGAGCTGCCTCCATTGCGCGCTGGGATGAGTGTCGAGGTCGATGTCGATACCGGTCATGCGCGGGGCCTCCCGCAGTTTTTGACTTCCCTGCTGGGGAGCGGCGCGCCTTCCTGCCGCGTGCGGTACTCGTGCGAGCAGGAGCCTCATGTATCGGGTGCAATTCCCGATCCTAGGACCGCGCTGCTCGGTCCGACGCGGCAGAGGTAGTGGCCGGCGTGTCACGCGCGCCTGACGGTAGCAATCGGGTGGCAATCACTATCTGCGTAATTCTTGCCACACTTATGCAGGCATTGGACACAACCATAGCCAACGTAGCTCTGCCGTACATGCAGGGAAGCGTTTCAGCGAGTCAGGACCAGATCGACTGGGTACTGACGTCGTATATCGTCGCGGCCGCCATCATGACACCGCCAACCGGCTACCTTGCCGGGCGGTTCGGACTCAAGCGGCTATTTCTGGTCTCCATAGCCGGCTTCACCGTGGCCTCGATGCTGTGCGGCATGGCGCAGTCATTGGAGCAGGTTGTGCTGTTTCGAATTCTCCAAGGTCTATTCGGTGCCGCGCTAGTCCCACTTTCCCAAACAACTTTGTTCAACATAAATTCGAAAGAAAGACAGGGAAGCGCAATGGCGATTTGGGGCGTCGCGGTTATGGCCGGTCCCGTGCTCGGGCCGGTGCTTGGCGGTTATCTGACCTCGGTCTACAGTTGGCGCTATGTCTTCTATATCAACTTGCCGATCGGCATCTTCGCCTTCTTCGGTATCTCCGCTTTTCTGACCGACACTGAGCGAAACGTTGTGGCGAAGCTGGACTGGTTTGGCTTCGGTACGCTTAGCCTTGCGATCGGCGCCTTCCAGGTCATGTTGGATCGCGGCGAACAACTCGATTGGTTTGGCTCCGGTGAGATCATCATCGAGGCGGTTGTCGCTGCGTCGGCTCTCTACCTGTTCCTCATACATACCTTTACCGCGCGCGAGCCCTTCGTGCGGCCGTCGCTGTTCAGGGATCGCAATTTCTCGGCTGGTGTACTCTTCGTCGCCATTGTCGGTCTGACTTACTATGCTTCTTTGGCGCTGCAACCGCCGTTCCTGCAAGATCTCATGAATTACCCGATTGTCACCGCGGGTCTTGTGATAGGGCCTCGGGGTGTTGGCACGATGGGTGTCATGCTGATGGTCGGAAAGCTGATCGGGCGCGTTGATACACGCTGCCTTCTCGGTGTCGGCCTCGGACTCACTGCCTGGTCATTCTATTCAATGACGGGTTGGACCCCCGACATTTCTCAAAAAACCATCGTCGTCGTCGGAGTGGTTCAGGGTATTGGCCTTGGATTCATCTTCGTACCGCTCAGCGTCGTGACACTGTCGACACTGGCCCCGGAGCAGCGAGCAGAGGGCGCCGGCCTCTATAGTCTCTCCCGCAACATTGGTTCCAGCGTAGGTATTTCGGTTGTGAACAGCCTGCTGACGACAAACACCCAGGTCAATCACGCAGACATCACCCAACACGTCACAGCCGTCAACCAGATGTTCGAGAACCCGATGATCGCACGATTCTGGAACCCCATCACCGCGGCCGGGCGCGCGGCCCTCGACGCCGTCGTCACGCAACAGGCGCAGATTATTGCGTACATCGATGACTATAAGCTGTTGATGATCGCAACGATTGCCGTGATACCCCTACTCATTGTGTTCAAAAGCACATCAAGCAGCCCGGGCACGGATCACGCGACTGCGGTGGAGTGATGATCAGAACGTCGCGACGCAGTGATGCTCAGGCTAAACTCATGCACGATGGCAGCGCCAGATTGGGCAGGACAACAGTTCGATGTGGGCCCGGCATGTCGACCCTCGATGAGCTCGAAGCCGAGCCCATGGTGCAATCAGCTCATGTGTCGTGAGCGGTCAGATGAGGCGGCCGCCCACCAAGTGCGGGCGCACGTGACGGCCACCCGACCGGCGCAGACGTCACGCGGTACGCCGCCGCTGCCAGGGGCCCGTGACGAGCTTGGGCAGCTTCTGCACGAAACCGCCCGGCTATTGCACAGGCACTGCGAGGGCGCGGTGCGTGCCCGGCTTCCCGGTATGACTTGCGCACGGTGCGTCGTGCTTCTCCAGCTCGCGCAACATCGAGGCCTCAATCAAGCTGCGATCGCTCGCAGTCTGGACATTGCACCCATAACACTTGTCCGTCTCCTCGACCGATTGGAGGCGGCCGGCCTTATCGCGCGCCTGCCCGATCCGGATGACCGTCGCGCGTATCTACTCACGCCCACCGCCAAAGCGCAGCCACTCATCGCGTGCATCCGCGATTTCATCAGAATGATCGAGACTGAGGCCTGGCTTGGGCTGTCCAGTACCGAAATCAATCAGCTGTACCTGCTGCTCTGCCGGCTACGGTCTAATCTATTGATCGGCCCAAATCAGACTCTGTCCGCTGATCCGGCACAGGACCCCGACCATGCGTAGTCGGGAGGTCTCGGTTGCCGTTCTCGCGCTCGCGGTAGTGATGTCGGGCTGCACCGTTGGCCCAAGCTTTGTGCCGCCGAACGCGCCAGCCAGCACGCGTTACACCCCGCCCGGGGAGAGCACAGCGGCAAATACCGATGCAGGATCCACGGTACCGAGGCAGACCGTTGTGCTTGGCGATAGAGTGACAGGTGACTGGTGGACGCTGTTCCGGTCTCCGTACCTCGATCGCTTGGTCAAGCAGGCGATCGCAGACAGCCCAACGCTGGCGGCCGCAAAGGCCAGGCTGGCAGCGGCGCGGGAGACCGTCACGGCAACCACGGGCGCGCTTTACCCGCAAATAGACCTCAGCGCGAGTGCCGCGCGCGAGAAGGTCAGCGCCGCGACATTCGGATTGCACCCGGACGCAGTGCCTCTTCCGCCGAATTTCAACCTGTTTCAGATCGGACCATCCGTCAGCTACGCGCTCGACCTATTCGGGGGCACCCGACGGCAGATCGAGCAGGTGGCGGCCTTGGCCGATGTTCAGCGCGATGCAGTCAATGCGGCCTATCTAGCGCTGACCGGCAATGCTGTGCTCGACGCGGTTGATGTGGCCACGATCCGCAGTCAACAGAAGGCCGTTAACGATACGCTTGACATCGACCGGCAAAACCTGGCGCTGGTGCAGCGGGAGCGCCAAGCCGGAACCGTGCCCGACAGTGACGTGATCACCGCTGCAAGCCAACTGGCCGCGGATGAGACACAGGTTCCCCCGCTC
>JASHVB010000140.1 GCA_030039695.1 Acetobacteraceae bacterium | reverse complement strand
GCGCACGCATCGCAAACCGGGCCGTATCCGACCCCGGGAACTGCCGCTCGTGACCGAACTGCACTGGCTGTCCGCGCGCCCTGGCCGGCGAACACCATCGAGCTGGTACGGCTCGCGATACGCGGCGCGGCGAAAGGCTGGCCTACGATACCTCTGAGGCTGCGTGGGCGAGGATGGCCGCGGAGCGCCAGATGAGAGTGCAGCCAACAGGCTGGCACGCCATCGTTTACCAACAGCATCCCCCTGGGGTAGCGTCCCGTTGATGTCCCCGGACCTCGACCGCGTCCAGCTCGAAGCACCGATCTTTGACCCGGCCGCGTTTCACCTGAGTGAAGCGCAGGCGTCATTGATCGCCCGCGCGCAAAGACTTGCGGCAGAGAATTTTGCCCCGCGCGCTGCCGCCTATGACCGCGAGGCCCGTTTCCCCACGGAAAATTACGCCGACCTGCGTGACGCCGGGCTGCTGGCGATCTGCGTGCCGAACGCACATGGCGGGCTCGGCGCCGATTATCAGACTTATTCGCTGGCCGCGGCAGAAATCGCGCGTTCCTGCGGCGCCACCGCGCTCACCTGGAATATGCATGTTTGTTCGACGCTGTGGTCCGGTCCGCTGTCCGACGATCTCGCGATGGACGAGACGACGCGCGCCGATCACGCACGCCGACGCACGCTGCATTTCGCACGCATCGTGCGCGACGGCGCGGTCTACGCCCAGCCGTTTTCCGAGGGCAACGCAGCCGCATCCGGCGCCGCACCATTTGGCACCACGGCACAGCCCGTCGAAGGCGGCTGGCGAATCAACGGCCGCAAGGTGTTCGCCTCGTTGTCCGGCAACGCGGACTACTACGGCACATTGTGCACCGAGCCGTCTGCCGACGGGTCACTGTCGCGCCGCAACACGCTATACCTTGCGGTGCCCGCCAACGCGCCTGGCGTACGCGTGGAAGGCGAATGGGATCCGCTGGGTATGCGCGGCACCGTGTCGCGCAATCTCGTCCTCGACGACGTGTTCGTGGCGGACGACGCGGCGCTGATGCCGCGCGGTGTTTACGCACAGGCAGCGATCCGTTGGCCGCATATGTTCCTCACTCTGTCACCGACTTATCTGGGTCTGGCACAAGCGGCGTTCGATTTCACCGTACGCTATCTTCGCGGCGAGGTACCGCATGCGCCGCCCGGCAAGCGCCGCGGCAGCGTGGCGAAACAGCTTGCGGTTGCCGAAATGCACATTGAGCTCGAACAAGCGAAAGCGCTCTGGTTCCAGGCCATTAGCGAGGCACGCATCGATCCGACGAAGGAGCAGGTATTGCGCGCCTATGCCGCGCAGCACGTCGTGATGGAAACCGCAAACGATCTGGCGCGACTAGCAATCCGTACCTGTGGTGGGCATGCGATGCTGAAGAGTTTTCCGCTCGAACGCATATACCGTGACAGCCGCTGTGGCTCGCTGATGCTGCCATGGACAGCAGAAATTTGTCTGGAGCGAATTGGCCGCGGCGCGCTCTACGAGGACGGCGAAACCGACTGATGAATCTCGCCGACCTGATCGACCGCAACGCCACGTTCACGCCTGACAAGCCGGCGCTGCGTTTCGAGGAGACCGTCTGGGACTATACTTTTCTCGCGCGCCGCATCGAGGCCCTGGCGCGTGCCTTGCAGTCGCAGCTTGGCGTGCGCCGCGGCGATCGTGTCGCAGTGCTGGCGCTGAATCGGCCGGATTATCTGGCGCTGCTCTATGCCTGTGCGCGGCTGGGTGCGATGCTGGTGCCATTGAACTGGCGACTGAGCGTGCCTGAGCAGCTGTTCATTCTGCGCGACGCCGGGGTGACGGCGCTCTTTATCGCGACGGAATTCGCTGCGGTGATGCCGGTGCTGGCCGACGCATTGCCGCATGCGCGGATTGTTGCTTTGGACGATGCCGCGGCGTTCAACTCGCTTCTGGATGCCACCAGCAGCGACCGACGCGAACCGGATGTCGATCTCTCTGCGCCGCTGTTGATCGTTTACACGTCCGGGACTACCGGCCGGCCAAAGGGGGCGGTGCTGACGCAGCAGGCGGTGTTCTGCAATGGGGTGATGAGCCACCACATGCACGCGATGACGCCGGATGATCACGTGCTGACCGTGCTGCCGTTCTTCCATGTCGGCGGCCTGAACATTCAGACGACGCCGGCGCTGCATCTGGGCGCGACCGTGACGATCCACGCGCGATTCGATCCCGGCGCTACGCTGTCGGCGATCGCCCGCGACCGGCCAACGCTGGTCGTGCTGGTCCCGGCGACTATCCGGGTGCTGCGACAGCATCCGGCATGGCAGACGACGGACCTGAGCTGCCTGCGCGCGATGACGACCGGATCGAGCATCGTGCCGCAGGAGCTGATCGACGCGTTCGCCAATCGTCGCGTACCCGTGCTGCAGGTCTATGGTGCGACGGAAACCTGCCCGATCGCGATCTACACACGGCTCGGCGGTGATCTGACGCGGCCTGGTTCAACTGGTCTGCCGGGACTGTTGTGCGAGGCCCGCATCGTCAATGCCGACGGTAACGACGTGCCGGCAAACGTTCCGGGCGAAATTCTTATTCGCGGCGACAACGTGCTGACCGAGTACTGGGCTAATGAAGCAGCCACAGCCGAAGCACTACGCGAGGGCTGGTATTGGACCGGCGATATCGCGCAACGCGACACCGATGGCTGTGTCACTGTACTCGAGCGCAAGCGGAACCTGATCATATCCGGTGGTGAGAACATCTATCCGGCGGAAATCGAACGCGTTCTGTGCGAACACCCCGCCGTGTTGGAGGCGGCCGCAATCGGCGTGCCCGATCCGATTTGGCAGGAAGTGCCGCTCGCTTTCGTCGTGCTCTGCGAGGAGGCAACCACCACGGCGGAGGAACTGCACGTGCACCTTGCCGCGCAGCTGGCGCGTTTCAAGCTGCCGCGGGATGTCATCATTACGTCAGAACTTCCGCACAATGCGCTCGGCAAGGTGCAGCATTTCCGGCTGCGGGAGATGTGGCGAGCCGGCGGCGTATAGGGGTCACCGCTGGAACACGCAGACGCTCTCCAGCCGCGCAGACCACAGGAACTGATCGACCGGCGTCGCCCGCAGCAATGCGTAGCCGGCGTCCCGCAGCATGCGGGCATCACGCGCCAGGACGGCGGGGTTGCAGCTTACGTAGATGACACGCGGCGGCTTCGCCGTCGCGATCTGGCCCATTTGGGCCGCCGCGCCGGCGTATGGCGGGTCCAGGACAACCGCAGCGAAGCCCGCAAGTTCGGCCGCGGAAACCGGCTGGCGTGCGAGGTCGCGCTGCGCCGCAGCGATGCGTCCCGCGAGACCAGCACGGTTCGCGGCCTGGCGCAGCGCGGAGACGGCAGCGTTGTCGCCTTCGCAGGCAGTGACGCGGGCCCGCTGGGACAGGGCAAACGTCAGTGTGCCGCAGCCGGCGTAGAGTTCGACCACACGGGCACGGGCGGGTAGTTTGTCCGGCAGTCCGCCCACTACGGCTTGCACGATGGCGGCTTCACCCTCGGCGGAGGCTTGCAGGAAGGCGCCGGGGGGCGGTTCGACGGGTACGCCCGAGAGAGAGAAGTGGGGTGGCTGGAGGATCACGATGGGTTCCGGCTCACCATGCATCGTTGCCCAGGACATCCGCAGCAGACGGTGGGTCCGCGCGAATGCTGTCAGACGGCTACGGTCGAGCGCGTTCAGGGCCGCATCGGTGCGAAGGAGGAGATCGACGCCTTGATTGAGGAGGTTGGCGATAATGGAGGCATCGCGGCGAAGCGAGTGCAGTTG
>JASHVB010000139.1 GCA_030039695.1 Acetobacteraceae bacterium | reverse complement strand
ACCAACCGGCAACAAAAAGTTCGATTCCAGCTTTTCTATATGATGGGGCAGGAGTTCAGGTCGGTCAGGAGCACGAGGCATTGGTGGCCGACAATGACCCTCGCCGGCGCCTCACGCTAATGTTGAGGGCGATGAGCGATTTTGTGCGTCGTGCCACCCGCCGAAGGCAACAGCGGCCGTGAGGATAGGTCGCGAGTTACAGAACCAGCAGGGTGAAAGCTCAACAATTGTGTTAATGCTTACTCACGATGGAGTGTGAGAACAGCCCTATCGGGGGAGGTGATCGAGGCGCGGGACTATGGCAAACGAATATTGGCCGGGCGACTGTAATCTCGCGCTGCGCAACCGTCCAACCCGCCAGCGGGCCGAGAAAAACGGCCAAAGTCGCCACCACCAGCGACACAATAGGTATTACTGACGCGTCTTGTAGGCCGGGGATTTTCATGTTCCGCTTCTACCACATGCGCTGAGTCCGCCGCAACGCATTCGGCGCCCCGCGATATAAGGTTCGAGCGAGCGCTAGGATTTCCACCAAGGGTCGCGCCGATCAATCCGGTCCGGTCGACACGCGAACCCGTGACGAAGCCCGCCACGTTTGCCGGCTTTATGGAATAAGGCTGCCTCATCTGGCTCTCCCAACCATGGTCGCCTTCGGCTGGCAAATCTTAAGACGTCTACAATCACGCGCCGCGGCTTCGACAGGCTGCCGCCATTGTCGGGAGGAGCTCGCCAGCTATAAGCCGATCGAAATCCCCTCCCTTCTGTTGGAACCAACGCAGCGCTCTTCCCACGCAAGCCGAAGAGTAACTTCATGCGCCGACGATCTTCGCACGAGCGGCATGGTAAATGGCATGGTCTATGACTCACGTCCGGCCCCATCACCTGCCCACTGTGATCGTCCGCGGTTCGGATCATTCATCAGGCGGAGACCACGCTCCTGCAAAGAGGCAGGAACCAGAGCGGGATCGAGTCCAAAAGTCCATGGCGCGCCGGAGTGATTGAGCGTCGGCATGACGGCGCGGGGCATCGATATCCACCACCATGACCGGATGGCCGTGGGTCCGGAGCGCGAGATAGCCGATTGCCCCAACGAGCATCCGGGCGTCTCGGATGGCGGCATCATCGCCATGCGGCAAATGTTGAGGGAATCGCTCGCGGCCGTTGCCAAGGGCACGGCTCCGCTCTGCATCATCCGCGATCCGGCAAAGCAGAAGATCGATTTCCCGTAGACATTGACGATGATGCAGACCAGGAGAAACGATGTGTGGTATGCGCTTGGAATGAGCAACGCCTGGCAAGACAGCCTGATCTGAGCACGCAGCGCGCAAGGTGCCAGCCGGCGTGGGTGTCGTTCCATATCAGCGGTGCGGCGGTGGCGCGTTTTGTCGCCGTGCTGCTCCTGCGCTAGGGTCCCACCGCCGCTGAGGAACGCAAAGACCACCACGCCGCCGAGTGTGATGAGGGGCACCGCGAACTGCTTCGCCTGGCGCTCTGTAACAAAAGTGAGGAGGAACTATATGCGCTTCGGGGTCTTCGATCATCTCGACGACAGCAGCCGGCCGCTCGCGCAGCATTTCGAAGAGCGGTTGCGCCTCGCCGAGGCTTATGATCGCGCCGGCTTTTACGGCTACCATCTCGCCGAACACCATAATACGCCACTGGGCTATGCGCCCTCGCCCGGTATCTTTCTCGCCGCCGTCGCGCAGCGCACGACGCGGCTCAAATTCGGGCCGATGGTCTATCTCCTGCCGCTCTATCACCCGCTGCGCCTGATCGACGAAGTCTGCATGCTCGACCAGATGAGCCAAGGGCGGTTTCTCTACGGCGTCGGGCGGGGCATCTCGCCAATCGAAGTCGGCTTCTACGGCGTCGATTTCGCGACCGGGACGGAGCGCTTCCGTGAAGCCTTCGAGGTGACCCGCATCGGCCTGACCGAGGAGACCCTGACGTTTCACGGTCAATACTACGATTTCGATGCCGTCCCGATCGTTATGAAGCCTCTGCAGAAGCCTTATCCCGAACTTTGGTACGGCACGAGCCGGCCGGACAGCATTTCGTGGGCGGCCGAACGCGGCGCCCATATCATCACGCTGCGCGAAACCGCAGCGGCGCGCGCCATCATCGATCTTTATAGATCAGAATGGGCGAAGCTTGGCCGCGACGAGGCGGCGCTGCCGATGATGGGCATCAACCGGCACATCGTCGTCGCAGAGAGCGAAGCACAGGCGCGTGAGATTGCTGGTCGGGCCTATCGACCCTGGCGGCGGCACATGGAACTCTTGTGGGCGAAGTACAGCGTGCCGTTTCCCCTCAAGGAGGCGCTGCCGGATGAATGGGATGCGCTTCAGGCGCACGGTCATGCGATCGCCGGGACGCCGGGGCAGGTCCGCGACTATGTCGGCGCCGTCGCAGAGGCGGCGGGTGCCAGCTATTTCGTCTGCGACTTCGCCTTCGGGACGATCGCCTACGAGGAGGCACGACGTTCGGTCGATTTGTTCGCGAACCAGGTGATGCCGGCTTTTACCTGAGCCGTCAACGAGATCGGCCCCGATCCCGCATCGGAGCGAACCTCTGTGAGACGACAAGACTGCCTCTGCGGGGCGGCCAGCTGCGCCCTGAGCGCTGACACGGATACGAGGGAAACGGCCAACGACGGCGCGCAGGAAGTTCACAAAATTGACGCCAATTCTGCAGCAAAACAGCAGTAAATCAGGGGGACACCGGCCCTTAACATAGACAAAGTACTGGCGCGGGAATAGTCTAACAGCTCGGGTGTTGTGGAATTGGTGACCCGTTCGCCCTCAAGGACATCCCCGCCGCCCTTAGGGCCAATGCGACAGAGGAGACGGCCAATGGAGGGAAGCGACGCAATTTCGGCGACGCGCCACGTTGAACGCCGCAAGGTGGTCGCCGCCGGCTGCGCCGGAACGGCACTGCTGGTCGTGCCCAACACGGAGCCGCGGGCGGCAGACACAGGCAAACCGACCTACGTGTATGTCGGCTCGTACACGAAGAATCCGCCTGGCGGAGGCAGCGAAAATCCGATCGGTCTTTCAGTTTTCCGGTTCGATCCGCAGACCGGCGCGCTGACACCGGTGCAGCAGGTGCCGAGTGCCAATCCATCCTTCGTCGCCCTCGATCCGGCCAAGCGGTTCCTTTACGTCACCAACGAGATAGACGACTACGAGGGGAAGAAGTCCGGTTCCATCGAAGCCTATGCGATCGACCCGGATACCGGCACGCTGAAGCTGCTAAATCGTCAGTCGCTGAAAAGCCCGATTCCCGCCCACCTGGCGGTCGATCCGACCGGGCATTACGTGGTGGTGGCCAACTACATCGGTGGTGATTTCGTCGTACTGCCCGTAGAGACGGGTGGACGGCTCGGCCCGGTGAGTGGCGAACTGAGGGACACTGGCACCGGCCCAAACAAGGCCCGCCAAGAGGCGCCACATCCTCACAATGTTGTCTTCGATCCGGAAGGCCGTTTTATCGCTGCGGCCGACCTCGGCATCGACAAGGTGCAAACCTTCCGTCTCGTCAACGGGGGCCTGGAGCGAGTAAGCGAGGCCTCCGTCGCGCCCGGCGC
>JASHVB010000138.1 GCA_030039695.1 Acetobacteraceae bacterium | reverse complement strand
AGCCCTTGTTGACCAACAGCAGCGTGGGTTCGCCCTTTCGCTCCAGCAGCGCGTTGGTGGCGACGGTGGTGCCCATCTTCACGGACTCGATCAGGCCGGGCGGGATCGGCTGGTCGAGCGGAACGCCCAGCACTGTCTTGATGCCGGCAATTGCGGCGTCGCGGTAACGACCAGGATTCTCTGACAGCAGCTTGTGCACGGAGAGATTGCCGGAGGGATCGCGCGCGACGATGTCGGTGAAGGTGCCACCGCGGTCAATCCAGAACTGCCATTGTGATGACGGCATGTTTGTGAGGCCCCCGTCGGGTCGTGAGGTGGCGCAGTATACACTCCTCCCGCTCGATACACCTCTCCCGCTTGCGGGAGAGGTCCAAGCACCTGGCGGGGAGGGTGAGGGACGACACGCGCGGGCGGTTCGCGCGTTTTGCCCCTTGCCTGTACCACGTCGCTCCGTGACTTCTTCCCAGGCCGGGCAGGTATCTGCGTATTCAACCCCGCAGCTTCGGCATTACTTCGGCCGCGAACATATCCATGTTTCGCCGCGTCAGCTCGTCGGACAGGATGCCGAACTGCAGCAGCGCCACCAGGATGCCGAAGCCGGTGCGGTCGCGCATTTTATCGATCCCGGCGAGGACGGTCTTCGGGCTGCCGATCAGCGCCGTGCCGCTTTCAATCAGCGAGTCCGCCGTCGGTCGCGCGCCACCCAGCGACGAGCGCATGCGGATAAAGTTCTTCATCGAGTTCATTGACGTGTAGCCGGGCGGCATGAGCATTTCAAATGTTTGGCGGAGGAAGTCATTGAACAAGGTCTCAACCGCGCGAGCGGCCTCGGCGCGAGCGCGTGTGTCAGTGTCGGCCACGTAGATCGGACACGCCCATCCCAATTGTCCTGGTGCCGCCTCGTAGCCGTATTGTCGTGCCTGCTCGCGATACGACGCGTGATAGCGCGCCACGAGGTCGGCCGAGGAGAACGTCACCAGGAACGGATACCGCCGGCTTGGATGAGCGGCCCAAGCCACAGTTTCGCTGGAGCCCTGCGATGGAATCCAAACCGGCGGATGTGGCTGCTGATACGGCCGCGGCCAGCAGTTGACGTATTGAAGGTGGAAGTGATCGCCGTCGAATGCGAACGGCCCGGGTTCCGTCCAGGCGCGAATGATCAGGTCATGCGCCTCGTGGAAGCGCTCGTGCGAGAAAAACGGGTTGACGCCGGACGAATGGTACTCAGAACCAATGCCACGCACGAACCCGGCGATGATGCGTCCCTTCGACAAATTGTCGAGCATCGCCAGTTCCTCGGCGATATAGATCGGATTATGCACCAAAGGCAGCGCGCGGCCGAGGATCGCGATCTGCACATTCGAGGTGCGCTGAACCAGCGCGCTTGCGATCAGATTCGGCGCCGGCATCAGGCCGTATGCTGTTTGGTGGTGCTCATTCACGCCGATTGCATCGAAGCCGAGGTGCTCTGCATAAACCAGCGCGTCGATGTGGCGCGCATATTCCTCTGCGCCCTTTACCGGATCGTATAGTTGGTTCGGCAGCAGGACCCAGGCGGAGCGGTGCTTCGCCGCCTCGGTCAGATCGAGCGGCCGGTATGGCATCAGGTGGAAGGAGACGAGCTTCATGACCGTGCTCCTTGCCAGAAACCGCTGATATGCCGCGCGACCGCGTCAGCATGCTCCACATGCGGCAGATGCCCGCAGGCCTCCAGCGTGACAGTGCGCGCATCCGGCAGCCGCTTGCCCCACTGCGCCGCGTAGGCTGCCGGCAGCAGCTTGTCGTTACGGCCCCAGACCACGAGCGCCGGCAGCTTGACGCGGTGCAGCCATTTCTCCAGGTCGGGGTTGAGCCAGCGCGGCTGCCAGCCAAATTTCGCCGCAGTGAAGCGATTGCGCAGAAGCACGTCCATCTGCGCCTCGTCCGGCTGCACGGCCAGGATGCGCTCGGCAAAGCTCTGGTCGTGATACAGGTTGCGGATCGCCTCCTCGGGTCCCCAAATGAAATTGTCGCCGGGCGGGATGCCTTTAACGCGGATGCCCGCCGGCGCGAGCAGCACAACGTCGCGGAAACGCGAGCGGTCGCGGATCAGAATCTCCGCCGCCAGCCAACCCCCGAGCGAATTGCCGATCAGATGGATATCCCGGAGGTCGGCGTCCTCGATCAGGTCGAGATAGAACATCGCCAGGTCCGGCACCGAGCGGATCCATCCCGGATCATCGGATCCGCCGAATCCGGGATGCTCTGGTACCAAGAGTTCGTGGTGCTCCGCCAGCCCGTCGAAGAACGGCAGCCATTGCGGCACACCTCCGGCGCCATGCAGGAACAACACGGTCGGACCGTGCCCGGCGCGGTGCAGGCGGATTTTGACATCGTGAACTTTCAGTCCCGTGAGTTGCGCTGCCATGCGGTTCGGCCCCTGCTCCGGATGCCGCATCGTAGAAGGCACGCGCCACGGTGCAAACGCCGATGATAACGCCGGGCCATCCACTATTGCCAACTGTCATTACATGACGGGCAGGTACGCGCCGAATTGTACGAGACATCCGTCGCGCAGGGACGGCAAAGTATTATGGTCCTCGCTCATCAATACAAGAGGAGGAAACGCGATGGATCGGCGTCTTTTCTTGCGCAGCACTGCGGCGACGGCGGTTGGTTCTCTCGCGGCAACGACCTCACTTGCCCAATCGCATTCGGATCCGGCGGGCACGACGCCGCCGGCACGGGATTGGGATGACCCTGCGACAGTCGTCTATCCTGACCCTGCGATGGAGTCATTCGATCCGCGCTTCAAAAAGTTGATCGTTGGCACCACGGAGATCCGTCGCCTGTGGACCGGTGCCGATTGGACCGAGGGACCAGTGTATTTTGGCGACATGCACTCGGTTATCTTCAGCGACATCCCCAACGACCGTCTGCTGCGCTACGACGAGGTGACGGGCCGGACCACGCTGTTCCGCGATCCCTCGAATCAGGCCAACGGCAACACGCGGGACCGCCAGGGCCGACTGGTCAGTTGCGAACAGCAGACACGCCGCGTGGCCCGCACCGAATATGACGGCAGCACCACCGTGCTGGCGGACAACTATGAGGGTAAGAAGCTGAATTCGCCGAACGGCGTTGTGGTAAAGTCGGACAACACTGTGTGGTTCACTGATCCGACCTACGGCATCATGGGCGACCACGAAGGCGAGCGCGGCAAGTCCGAATTGCCGCGCAACGTCTATCGGTTTGATCCTCAGAGCAACCAGCTGACCGTAGCCGTTGGCGACTTCACGGAGCCGAACGCTATCTGTTTCTCGCCTGACGAGAAGAAGCTTTACATTTCGGACACTGCGGGTCCACCCGCGACCATCCGTGTATTTGATGTGGGCGATGATGGCAAGCTGACCAATGGCCGTGTGTTCCATGATTTCGCCGACACCCACGGTGGCATTGCCGACGACATAAGGGTGGATGAGGACGGCAACTTGTGGTGTGCCGGCGGCTGGGCACCGGACAAGAACTTCAACGGCGTGAGCGTGTTTGCGCCTGACGGCACACCGATCGGCCGGGTCGTGCTGCCGGAGGTTGCGGCCAATCTCAGCTTCGGCGGTTATCAGCACAACCGCAGCCGGCTGTACATCACGGCCAGCACGTCGCTCTATGCGATTTATGTGGGGACGCGCGGGGTCGGCGTCTAGGCGGCCCTTCGATCTCAAGGTCGGCATGCGGCGGGCCCGTGGGTGGGATGGTTATCCGCTCCTCCCAGCATCACCGTGGCCTCGCCGCCTTGTCACAGGGTGGCGCCCCGACGCGTGGCTTAAGCAAGCACAAGTGTACCAGCGGACTTCGCATTCCTCGCTCGGCGTCTCGTGCGACCGACCGGGGCTGACGTGCCCCGTGCGAAACGGAGGATCGCGAGCCGCTTGCTCTCCGGCAGGCGCCCCCAGACAGAAAGCGGCAAGCCCTGCAAAGACCGCTCACCGCACAGACTTTGCTCCTTCCGGCGCCAGCTCTGTCGCGGACGGATCACAGCGTGACGCGGTTGGCACATTATGCATGTCTGGCGTAGATTTGCCCGGATAGGAGGTTATCCCCATGGACGCAGACAAAGTCGCCGTGATGGGCCGGCCGCAGGGCCTGCCGTTCAAGCTGAACAAGATTGGCCATCTCGCACTGTATGTGCAGGACCTTGAACGCTCCGCGAAGTTCTACACGGACGTGCTAGGCTTTCAGGTCTCCGACGTGTACCCGGAGAATGCGGGCCTGCTGCCGGGCGGCGCCGTGTTCGTGCGGCTGAACGCCGATCATCACGGCATCGCCTTGTTCAAGGCGACCAAGGAGAACCGGCATGGCGCTGGGCTGCATCACATCGCCTTTGAGGTCTCGTCCCTCGATGAGGTGCTGCGTGTCCGCGACCACCTCCGCAAGCATGACGTGAAGATCCATTTCGAGGGCCGCCGCCGCGCCGGTGTGCAACTTGCCGTGGAGTTTCAGGACCCCGACGGGCACAACCTGGAAATCTATTGGGGCATCGACCAGATCGGTTCGGATGGCAAGGTGCGTCCGTCCGAAGAATGGAAGGGCGCCAACAGCCTTGAAGCGGCGATTGCGGATCCGGTGGTGGGGCAGGACACGACGATACGGGATCGCTCTCTGCTGAATGCCTGAACCGGCGTGATGGGCTACTGGGGCAAGATCATCGGCGGCATGGCGGGCTTCGCTATGGGCGGGCCGTTCGGCGCGGCGATCGGCGCGGCGATCGGTCATGCGGCGGACAACGGCGCGATCCAGAATATGCGCATGCCGTTTGGCGGCGTCACACAGCTCAATCCGGCACGGCTGGCTGCGATGCTGGGGCGGCGCGACCAGTTGTTCTCGATTTGCGTCGTGGTGTTGGCCGCCAAGCTGGCGAAATGCGACGGGCCGGTGAAGCGAGCGGAAATCGACGCGTTCCGCCGCCGCTTCCGGATTCCACCGGAAGCGGTGCGTGACATCGGCCGCCTGTTCGACCAAGCGCGCGACAGCGCTGAGGGGTTCGAGAACTACGCGCGGCAACTTGGTGACGCGTTCGATGACAATCACGGCGTGCTGGAAGACGTGCTCGCTGCATTGTTTGTCATCGCACGTGCCGACAGTCCGTTGAACCGTGCGGAAGAGGCGTTCCTGATGCGAACGCACCGCGCGTTCGGACTTGACCAAGCGGCCTGGGCTCGGGCACGCGGTTCCGTACCGAGGGCGTCGCCTGACGCGCCGGATCCTTATGCGGTGCTCGGCGTGCCGTCGTCGGCCAGCGCTGAGGTGATTCGCGCCACTTGGAAGCGGCTGATGCGCGAGAACCACCCGGACAGCCTGGCCGCGCGCGGCGTGCCCGCGGAGTTCATCGCACGCGCCAATGACAAGGTGGCGCAGATCAATGCCGCCTGGGACCACATCAAACGCGAGCGTGGGCTGTGACGGCTGTTTCAGAACTTCCTCCGGGCTTTGAGGGGCGGCCCGAGCCTGGCTGTTCAACCAGCAGCGAAACGTCCAGTTCGCACCTCCCACGTCAACCCTCCCCACGACTGGAAGGTGGACCCGTCGCGATTCGCGATCTGTCTAGCCCGAATCAGGGAGACCGGCCGGCGGAGACGCCAATCGATATGCTGATCCTGCATTACACCGGAATGCAAACAGCGCAGG
>JASHVB010000018.1 GCA_030039695.1 Acetobacteraceae bacterium | reverse complement strand
GATCTGGCCAGCTGCCAAAGCGGCTCGAGATGGTCGCAGACAGTGTGGCAGGCGAAGGCAAGCAGATTGAGCGCGGCCAGGATGGCGGCGAGGTTGTGTTTGCCGTGGCCGAAATTGTGCTCGAGGTTGTAGCCCTTGGTTTTGAGCACATTGAAGGTCTCGTTCTCGATTTTCCATCTGGCGCGGCCACAGGCGGCCATTTCGGCGACGTTGTCTTGATCCACCGGCACATCGGTGACGAAGCTGTTGCGGTAGGTGGTCTTGCCGTCGGCATTCTGGATGGTGACCTCGAACCAATTGACGTCCAGGGCGTCCTTGCTGTCGCGCAAGGGAACCTTGTTGATCCAGCGATAGTGATGGGTATCCCACCGCCGGCCATTTTTGACCCGGACGACATGGCTGGGGAGATCGGCACCTGAGATGTATTCGCCGATCAGCGGATGCGAAGCCGGCTTGCAGACGAACAGGAAGTGGGCGCCCTGATCGAGTACGGCCTGGCACACTGGCTGGTTGGAATAGAGATCGTCACCCAGGTAGATCGGATTGAGCGCGGCATGGCCGGCGGCATGGGCGCTGAGCCAGCGACGTGCCGCGCGGCTCTCACAATCCTGTTTCGCCGCGCCGTCCTGCGGGGCGATGAACTCCGGCTCCAGCGGAATGGCATGATTGTGCCCGGGTGCCACCAGGGTGGCGCTCAGCATGGTGTGGAAATATTCGTTCCCACCCTTGCTGCGCAGCCGGTGCGAGCATTGCTCGCAGTGGATCGCCTCGGAGCAGTGATACTCGGTCGCGTCGAGCGCGATCAGCGTGTGTCCGCCGAGCCGGCGGAACTCGTCGAGACCGCCGGGGCGTTGCAATGCCTCAAGCAGAACAGCGAAGGCCGGGTGCAGCAGTTCCGGCCTGGCCGGATCAAGCATGGCGCGGATGTGGTTGTCCGAGGGGATCCTGGCCATCTGGAACAGGGTTTCGCAGTTCGATCGGACATGACCGTCCTTGAGCCGGCGCTGAAAGTCGAGAAAGGACGGGGATTGCGCAAAGAAAATCGCGAACGCCGCCATGCCGACATCCGCCATCGAATAGATGGCGTTCTGTCCCCGGCGCGGGTCTGGGAAATTCTCGAAACACCGGCGAAGACCGTCCAGCAGGGTCGGCAGGATCTGCACCGCACCGTCGAATCGTACCGCGTGGCCGCTTCGCAACCCCCGAGGCCCGGATCCGGCGGATTTTTGCCGCATGTGGCCGTTCGGACTCGCCGCCAGCACCCTTGCGCCTCGGGCAACCCGCCCCGCCCGCTCCGCTCAGTCCTTGCAAATGCGATTCGTCCGCATTGAGAACTGCTGCCCTCGCTCTTGATGGGTCGAATGGTAGAAGTAATTCTACCGCGGTCGAGAGGAGTGTCCGATGAGCCTCAACATCAAAGACCCAGAAGCCCACCGGCTCGCACAGGCGATCTCCCGCGCCACGGGGAGAGCATGACCAGTGTCGTCAAAGAGGCACTCCGGGAGCGATATGCCCGCATTGAGGGTCGGACGAGAGAGGCCAGCGTCGAGGAGCTGCTGGCGATCGCAGACCGGGCCGCCGCTCATGTGAAGCGGCCCTACATCGACCATGCCCGGCTGCTCTACGATGAGAACGGCCTGCCGAAATGATCCTCGACACCTCGTGCATGGTGGCTATCCTCTACCGCGAACCTGAAGCGGCCGATTTCCTGCGGCTTATCCACGACGCCGAGGTGTGCCGTATCAGCGTCGCCAACTACGTCGAGCTGTCCTTGGTGATCGAAAGCCAGCTTGGCCCCGAGGGTATGCGCCAGACGGAGGTCTTCTTTCGTCGCGCTGGCGTCGTGATCGAGCCGGTGACCGTCGATCATGGCGAGCTCGCCCGCCAAGCCTTTTTTGACTTCGGGGAGGGACGCCACAAGGCGGGCCTGAACTTTGGCGACTGCTTTGCCTACGCGCTCGCAAAGGCCACGGGCGAACCGCTCTTGTTCAAGGGCGCCGATTTTAGTCAGACCGACATACCGGCAGCATAGAGCACGTCGAAGGCTTGCTCGAAGAGGCCGGCGAGGCTTGATCAAGTGCATCCTGTCGATCATCCCCGCATCGCAAACGCTTGTTAGGCGCCGAGATGCACACCGTCGCTTTCGCAACAGTGAGCGCTTTCGGTGGAATGAATGGACGCGGGGATCGAGCGCGTTGGCAGCCGTCCCATCAGGACCAGAAAGGGAAATTGGCTTGGAGCTGATTGAAAAATTCACCGCTCGGACTTCGAAAATGGCTCAATAGCCGACCAATGACAGAATTGAGTCGAGAGCTGCCGCTGCTCTGCACGGATGGTAAGGGTGGATAGCGGTCGTCGGATTGGGCGCTTTGTATGATATTATTCCGTGCGCGCCCCAGATACGGGAGAGCAAACGCGCTCTCGACTATACACCGTTACCAGCCAGCACAACTCCTCTCGTTCAACAGCGGTCGCGTTCAGGAACGGCGGGGGTGACCAGGTTGCCAGGGCTTTCATCGTGTCGAGGCCTTCTTTTCCCCAACCACAATGCCACCGGGATCGTCTCGCACGGAAAGTGCATCAGACCCCTCCAAGCGGCAACGCGACAGCGGGGCGGGAGGACCCAGGTGGTCAATTTGGGCGATGAAATTGATTGCAATGGCGCCAAGGAGCGATAGTGATGGATAGGGACAGACTGAGTGGAGGACTACAGGAGCATACTGGCAGCGGAGATACTGCACCACAGAAGAGTTTTGCCTGAACAGGGAAATTCTATCGAAATTCTTGAACTTGACTGCCAAACGTTATGGTCTATGCTGAGACTCAGTTCGATGTCAGATTTGTGGCAGATCGAGCTAGTGCTTTGGTGGCTTTGCCGGTGTTCAGCCGGCTAGAAGCGGAGGGGAGGATGTCGCAGATTAGCGCAATCCGGTGCTCGACAACACTGGCGGCGTCGCTTGATTGGTCTTTCGATGCCTATGTCATTGCCATCTGCGCTTTGTCGGCGCAGTTGATCGCTACAGCGTCCAATATCCCGTGAGTCCAATATCCCAAGTGTCGTGTTCACTGGCACCATTGGAGTGATCTTCCTGGTTGGGTCCGCCATCGGGATGTGGTCGGGGTCCGTCTTCTGCAGGTTACGCTCTTGACTGTGTTATTCGGCGCCTCAAGAATCGGAAGGAGAGAGGACAATGGCCAGCAGCGAGGTTCGCAGCTTCCAGGATCCTTGGGAGCACGAAGCCTTCTACCGAGGCGCGAACCTAAAGGTGCTGGTCACGACAACCGGCAAGTACAATGGCGCTCTTACCAGAATAGGCCTGCATCGCCTTTGGATGCAGCGCAGCGACGCGTCCTTGCCACAGATCATGCATTTCACCAATAGCTTCGATCGCTGGCCAATTGCGTTTGTCGCGGATCCACAACAGGCGCCTTCGTACCACAATGGCAGCGAGATTCTGCCTGACATGATTGTAGCCACGTCTATTGAGAGCGAGCATCATTGTCGGGTCCTGGGGTCGAGTCGATTTGCGACAATGTCCCTGCCGCCGCAAGATCTTTTAGCAGCCAACCAAGCCCTCACCGGCCGTGAACTGGCAGGGCCGGCGGAGATACGGCACGTACGCGTTTCGCATCATCTGATAGGCCGATTGCGGCGCCTGCATGACGCGACCTGTCACCTCGCAGAGAACACGCCCGATATCCTCGCGCATCCCGAGGTCGCCAGGGCCATAGAGGAGAAGCTAGTCCGTGCAATGGTGGGTTGCTTTTCTGAAGCCGCGACCTCCGAAGGAAGAGCCGGGTCCCATCTCCGCATGCCAGTCATGCAAAGGTTCGAGCGAGCTATTCGCGAGGCTGAGGGGCAACCACTCTACCTGACCGAGATATGTGCCAAGGTCGGCGTGCATGAGAGGACGTTGCGCAATTATTGTCTTGAATACCTTGGCATGAGTCCCTACCAGTACCTCTGGCGCCGGCGCATGAACCAGGCACGGCGTGCCCTTAGTTTGTCTGATCCCGCCGAAAAAACTGTGACCACGATCGCCAATGACTATGGATTCTGGGAGCTCGGCCGCTTTTCGGTCGCCTACCGAAAGCTATTCGGTGAATCACCCTCAACCACGCTGCGCAATTCAGCCGACCATGTGCAGATTACTGCACACTCTGGCATCCGGGCCGGTCGATTACCGATCTTACCGTAGTCCGCTCCTGCTGCCGCAGCGGGTAGCCGGTGACGTAGAGGGGCACCAAAACGACAGACGAAGGCACGCCTAGACAGGATCACACCCTTGAAAACCGGTGTCGTGCTGCCGTTAAAGCTGAGAAATTTTATATAAGGTCCCCAATATTCAATATTCCCAGGTACGGGTGCTCACGCAGGAGCATGGTGCCATGCCCTGTAGCGCGGGGGTTGTCCGAATCCGGCTCTCGCCGCTGCCCACTACTCGCCTCTGCCCGTGGAGTTCAGCGGCAGACGTTTCGCGCCACCGATATAGCCCTCGTTGGCCGGTGCAGTGAATGACGGGCCGTAGGAGGAACCGGTCTGCGCACCGCTTGCTTGCGTGCGCCTCGCAACCTGCTGCTGCTGGTTCTGCTGGGCGGTGTCGGTCATGGCAGCGAACGCAGAGCCCAGCCCAAGCGTCAACACCACGGCTGATGCGAGGGTCAAGGTCTTCATTATAGAAGTCCTTTTCCCTCTCGTCTTGCCGCCGCTGCCCGTAGCAGTACTGAGGGGCTGGGTCATCGGGAGGATCGGAGGTCTTTTGCTTGCGACCCGCAAGACATGGCGCGCCGCACAAAAGGCACAATGTCTCAAGTTGGCGCGTCTCGTCGACCCAGGCATGCGCCACAGTCGGGGCTGAACAAACAATCCGCCCAGCGGATGATGAGGAACGACTTCACATCGGCGTCAGGCAGAGCAGCGCTCGAATCATGGGGATGCATTGCCCTCTGCCAGCGAAATCGACAAACCGTCGCTCGCTTGCGTCATGGCTTTGTCATATCGTTGGTGAGATGGCCAGAAGTATGCGCGGCTACCCCGGCATGGACCCCGGCCTCAATCGGTGTTGCTCGCTTCTGAGGAACGTCCAAATTCCCGATCATCTCAAAAACGGCGTCATCAGCCAACGCCGCCAAAAGCTTCAGATCATCCGCAGGCAAGCTATGAATTTCGGAATGAGCGGACTCGTCGCGCTGACGGTTATTGCGCATCACGAACTCTAGGAAAACAGCCATTTTTGGTACACGGAAATTTCGCAGCATTGACCAGACCGGCCTGGAGATGTGGGCCAGCTCAAAGCCTTGAGTCTCGTGGAATATGGTGGCAAGCTAATCGTCAAGGAGATCCTTGCCCCCGGCCGACATGCGAAATGTCATTACGGGTCGCGAGTGAAGCTTGACCGTTATCTGCGACGCGCGGATTAACGGTCAGCGTGACGTCGGGCGGATTTTTCGCGTAGCCCGACGGCAAGGGGTTGGTCAATTTGACGATCTGTCGATATGATAAATACGGTGAAGTTCGGTGGGATACCCCTGACGGCGTTTTAGGCATCTGCCGGATCGCGGTTAACGCGTGTCGATCTCGGCGAGCTGCATCTAACTGGAGATGGAAAAAGTCTGCCGCAGTCGTCGCCAACCTTGAGCTTTGACGACGTTGACGCCTTTATCGGGTCGTTCGCCCCAGACTTTCGCACACGCAACACTATAACCGTACGCGGCCGGTTCCGCGCGGAGTTTCCCGGTCGCGCCGCGGAGCAAGTACCGTTCGAGCGGCCGTTGACTGGCAAGCGCTTATGCATATCGCCTGTACGCCTCGAGCAGCAGCGGGATGCCGGACCAGATGGCGCAAGCCGCCAACGCAAAGCCGAAGGCCGCCGTGACGCCCAAGGGTTGGGCGGCGATATGCATCACGACGAGCATAACCCCGAACCCCAGCATTGGCAGGAGAGCGCTCGTTGCGAGGCACACGCTTGCTGGGGCACCAAGTCGCGACCGCAGGATGACAATCAGGCTTATGAGGCTGACCGGGAAGACAGCGGCGATTCCAGTCGCGGCAGGGCCGAGAGCCGCGCTGATTGCGACGACAAGCGAGACGAATGCGGCGACCGCAGCGGCACGAAGAAGCAGGTCGAACGATCGGCGCGGCTCGGGCCGAGCCGATCCGCAGTGTGTGCTCACATCCCTGTTCCTAAGGACAAGGCCGGCCCCGTAAACGGCGAGGTTCAGCGCGACCGCGGCAGTCACCGTCCACGCGGTTTGTTGTATCGCTAAGCTCGCAGCCAGCCAGACACCCACTGCGGCACCGAGGCTGCGCCATGGCGACATGCGCGGCCCCAAGATTACATAAGTTATGAGAAACAGCCCGGTCGCCGCGTTTGCCGCAGCGCTATTGAGTGCGCTGATGGCCAGGAAATCAGGCCCATGCTGCATGGCCAGGAAGACGTATGCTGGTCCGGCTGACACCGGTAGGCTGGCGATGATTGCGCCCCAGACCGGACCAAGAGCTTCAGCAGCCACCGAGGCGGAAATGACAATCAGGGCAGTTGCCAAGGCTTTGCCAACAAGCGGTAACCACAGCATGGCGGCCATCGAGTGCGACCTTCCGCCTGCCGGGCTAATCATCCGAACCGCCCTTCGACAGGACTCGTTGGCCGGATGAGGTCGAGGCATATGCCTCGCCCAACGGGATGATGCAGCGCCGTCGTCGTCTGTCAACAGACCAGTTCTCTCGGTGAAGGCCTGCAAAGTGCAGAGACTGGCTGTCTGACAACAGGCCGCAACCCGGCGGGCTGCCGTCCTGGGTAGGCGAAGATCCGACCCGTCAAAATCTCCAAGCAGAGCGACTAGTGCAATGCTCACGGCCGTGACGGGGCTACCCCGACTTCCCATCACGGTAGCTTTACAGGCGAGCACAGATCGACGCAGGTCCCGGCTAGGTCGTCCCAACGGGACATGCAAGCAGCGGATAGCTTATTCCGTAATCCTTCGAGACGCTGATTGGTGTCAGCAAGCCGCCTGGCAGGCTGACGTCACGCCGGGCGTGGGTTAAATCTTCC
>JASHVB010000137.1 GCA_030039695.1 Acetobacteraceae bacterium | reverse complement strand
AAGCGGTTCCTGGAAGACTGGGGAACGCGGCCCGTGTCGGTCGCGGCAGACCGGCTGGTCTACGAGACCAAGGATGGCAGCGAGGTGATCGTGCGCCCGAACGATGCAGCGGACCTGCCGCCGGCGATCGAACCGGGCAACACCGTGCGCGAAGTGATCTGGGGCGCCGTCAACGCCGCCGAGCTGCACAGCAGCCTCGCGCGGCTCGATCCAGGCAATGTGCTGGCGCGCGGCCCGGATGGATTGCTGCGCACGCGTGATCCGAATGGCCTGAGCCTCGCGTTCCGCGTCAGCCGGCGGCGCACGGTCGCGGTCGCGCCAACGCCGCCCAATGGCCCCGGCGTAGTGCAGCGGGTCGATCGCCGCTCGCCCGTCCACGACCACGCCGAACCGGTGAAGGTTGGCCACGTCGTTCTGTTCGCGAGCGACTTCGCGGCGATGCGCGCGTTTTACACGGAGCGTATGGGTCTCATCGTCAGTGACGAATACCCGGAACACGGCGCATTCATGCGCTGCCAGATGCGGGGCGAGCACCACAACCTGTTTGTCCTCAACCGTCCAGGGCGCCCAGGTGTGAACCATGTTGCCTTCAGCCTTGGGGACATCCACGAATTGATTGGCGGCGGCTTGGCGATGAGCCGGAAGGGCTGGAAGACCGAGATCGGGCCGGGCCGGCACCCGATTTCTTCCGCATATTTCTGGTATTTCGAAAATCCTCTCGGCCCACCGGTCGAATATTATGCCGACGACGACTTCTGCACCGAGGCGTGGCAGCCTGGCACTTTCGAGCGCAAGCCCGAGTTGTTCGCCGAATGGGCGATCGCCGGCGGCATCGACGGCATGACGCGACGGCAGGTTGTGGCAGCTGACCAGACCGGGCGGGGGCAAGCGTGATGCGTGCGGGTATCCGGCATATCATTGTGGTGAATGCGCACAGACGCGGCCGCCACCGCTGCCCAAGGATGATCCATTCACTCGGAACCGCGGAATCGTTGGAGATCGCGCCGACAGCGAACGGTTTCTTCGACCTCGCCTTCGACGGCGACGTTACGTTCCGTGGTTTGGATCCGTCGTACGACCGTTTGAGCCGTCGCACGACCGGCGGCGCCTCCGTCGCCATCTACCACGCGCACGGCGTGAATTATTTCCGACATGCGGTAGCCCCATGATCCCATCATCGACTTCGCACGGCCGGAGCCCAGAGCGTGCGCCCGACTATTTCGGTTGGCGCGTGTTGGTGGGCGCCTTTGTTGGGCTCGCGCTGAGCCCAGGCCCGGTCTCGCTGTTGCTGATCGGGGCGCTTGCCCCCGGGCTGGTGGCGGCGCACGGCTGGTCATTCGGCGCGATTATGTTCAGCATTACCATCCTCAATATCGCCTCCATCGGAGCCGCGCCTGTGGCCGGCTACCTCATCGATCTGTTTGGGCCGCGCGCGGTGATGCTGCCGTCCATTGCCATCATGGCGTTCTGCCTGCTGCTCTGGGGCTACGCGGCCGACACGCTCACGCGCTTCTACATGATCAGTGGGCTGTACGGCTTCGCGACGATTGGCGCGCAGAGTCTGACGTACACGAAGCTGCTGACGAGTTGGTTTAACGACAACCGCGGCCTGGTGCTGGGTATTGCGTCAGCGGGGCTCGGACTCGGCTACTTCCTGCTTCCGCTGATCATCGCCTTCGGGTTCGCACATTTCGGATCCTCCGGTACCACGGCCTTGCTCGCGGCTGTGCTGGTTGCATTGCCGCTGTCGCTGAACGCATTCGTTGCCCATCCACGCGAAGCGGTGGCGGTGCCGGCGCCAGCGTTGCCGGTAGCGCGTGACGGGGTACCGCTGCTCGCGGCAATGGCAATGGCGCCATTCTGGATTATGGCAGCGGCGATTTTTCTGATTTCGATCATCGCCACCGGCATAGTTCCGAACTTTTTCAACATCGCGCACGACATGGGCTTCGGCCGCGCCGAGGGAGCAACAATCGCCTCGCTGTTCGGATTGGCAACGCTGGGCGGACGGTTGCTAGTGGGCTGGCTGTTCGACCGCCTGTTCGCGCCACGCGTCGCCTGTGTGATATTTCTTCTGGCGGCGGCCGGCTACGGGATCGCCGCCGGTGCGTCCGCCTTCGCACTGAGTTGGTCGGTTCTCGCCGCCGCTGTCGTGCTGATGGGCCTGGGCTTCGGGGCAGAGAGCGACCTGATCGGCTACCTGGCCAGCCGGTATTTCGGCTACCGCCATTTCGGTGCGATCTACGGCACACTCTTGGCGATCTTCATCCTGGGCGTGGCAGCAGGGCCGCTGCTGTATGGCGTAGTCCGCGATGCAACCGGCAGCTACCGCCTGATCCTGGCTACCTCGGCTGCCTTTGGGGGAACAGCCGGTCTGCTGCTGCTGCTGCTGCCGCGGTTTCCCGCAGCTGATCCTGGCACCATCCCCGAGCCTGTGTCGATCGATTCGATCATCCCGGGACTGTCCAAAGATCGGGGAGATCATGCCGCCTTTGCGGACCGCTGGCCTGGCTTGGCGAGCGGCTCAAATGCCTCGCCGAACCCTGACCCGAGCATTCCGTTGTAGGGGCACCACACGACCCGTCTGAATTGCCCGCTAAGCGATCAGCCACTGCCTATAAAGTGTAATACCAACCGCCCGTTCGGTGACCGCTTCCTGTCAGTCCGCTTGCGGACGAATTGCTCAACACGCGGACATGGCTCACATGAGCGAAGTTGTTATTCTGGCCTACGTGGGGCGATGCCAAGCGGCGTGCCGGCGGAGGCAAGCTCTCAAAGAGGGTTCAATTCTGCAACATCGTGCTAACGGGGCTTACCTGCCGGCCATGGCGTTGCGCCAAACACGCGACGTGCCTCGCGCAGTCCCTCGACGAAGCTTTGCGGGATGCCTGCGGCAGGCGTGACAATCTGATAAAGAATCTCGTCAGTATCGGGTCGCCTGACGGTCAGCTTGCGCGCACGCTCTTCGGAGTAGCTGATCGTGATTTCGACGTCCATCCAACCTGATCCGTTCCCTTCAGCAGCAGCCTTCGCACTCAACTCGGAAACACGGTACGGCTTGACTGCATCTATATTTCCAGTATGATGGAAATATGGAAAAGCCAGATGCCCTTGCCGCGCTGGGTGCGCTCGCTCAGGGGACGCGCCTCGATATCTACCGCCTGCTGGTGACGATCGGGCCGGACGGCATGCCTGCGGGGCAGATTGGCGAGCGACTTGGCTTGCCTTCGGCGACCCTGGCCTTCCACTTGAAGGAACTGAAGATCGCACATCTCGTGACGTGCACACGGAACGGTCGCTCGCTGATCTACGCGGCCGAGTATTCCACCATGAATGCGTTGTTGTTCTACCTCACCGAGAACTGTTGCGGCCGTCCCTCAACTCAATGTTTGCCCATCTGTCAGCCGAACACGGCAGCGAAAGCTGCGCCGCGCGCGAAAAGGAGCGCCTAGCTCATGTCGGACAAGCGCTTTGCAGATACCGAGATCAAGGAAATGGTGCGCGCACGCTACGGCGGCATCGCGGCGGGCACAGTGTCCGATTGCTGCGCGCCGCCCGCGTCGTCCTGCTGCGGCGTCCCGACTGTCGAAGGGAAGGCGCGCGAGATGGGTTACTCGGCCGATGATCTCGCCGCGGTTCCGGATGGTGCCAATCTCGGGCTTGGCTGCGGCAACCCGCAGGCCATTGCGGCGATGAAGCCCGGCGAAGTCGTCGTCGATCTCGGTAGCGGTGCTGGCTTCGATTGCCTGCTGGCGGCACGCCAGGTCGGCGCAACCGGCCGCGTGATCGGTGTTGATATGACGCACGAGATGCTGAAAAAAGCGCGCGACAACGCTGCGCGCGCCGGCGCGTCCAACGTTGAATTCCGCCTCGGTGAAATCGAGCACCTGCCGATCGCCGACAACACTGCGGACGTGATCCTCTCGAACTGCGTCATCAACCTAGTGCCGAACAAGGCGCAAGTGTTCCGCGAGGCGTTCCGAGTCCTGAAGCCCGGTGGTCGGCTCGCAATTTCTGACGTGGTGAACACTCGTCCACTGATAGCCGAGCTGGCGGCAGATCGTGCGCTCTTCTGCGGTTGCGTCGCCGGTGCTGCGCCGGTCCACGATGTCGAGGCCTGGCTGCAAGCCGCGGGTTTCGAGGACGTGCGGGTCACGTTGAAGCCGGAAAGCCGCGAACTCGTCGCGAGCTGGGCACCGGGCCGAGGCATCGAGGACTATGTGGCGTCGGCCATCATCGAGGCGCGCAAGATGGGCGCTGCATGCTGCGACTCAAGCTGCTGCGCATGACGAGCGCACGCACTTATAATGTGCTATTCCTATGCACCGGCAATTCGGCGCGGAGCATCCTCGCCGAATGCCTTCTGCGCGAGCTGG
>JASHVB010000136.1 GCA_030039695.1 Acetobacteraceae bacterium | reverse complement strand
TCGCGCCACGTCCCGTCGTGCTCTCCAGCTGGGTTGGCTACGATACCGATGGCCGCACCGATATCGGCTGGTGGGACACGCTGCGCCTGCGTTTGGACATGAAGCGGCTGCAACTTGTTCGCCTGCACGCGCAACTATCCACGCTGTCCACTGCCGACGTGCTCGCGGAACGCGTCGCCGAGGCAGAGCAAGCCGTGGCCGAGCAAATCGCGCTCTGCCCTGATACACCAGATCCGCCAAAGGTCGCGGAATTCGCCCACGCGCTGATCGAACGGCGCGACACCGCCCTGACTTCACCCGCGCCGCTGCTCCCCCTGTTCCGCGAGGCCATCACGCCGGCCGACGATCACGCGAAGCTCGCGCTCTGCGTTGCGCGTGCCGGGCTCGTCTCGCACGGCCTCGCCTTGGCGCACACCCACACCCGCCTGAACGCGGCGCAAATTCATAACGTGGTGCGCCAACGTCTTGGCATCGCCGATCCACCGGAGGACCCCGCGCATCGCCGTGCCCTGTTCTCCGCGATCAACACCGCGCTGGATTCGGTGAAGCCGGTGGCGGTGGATTTCGGGGCGCTGATCGCCGAGCAAGCCTCCGCCGCTCGGCTGATGATGGTGGTGGCGCAGATCGTCAAGCACGTAGATGGCTCGGTCCCCGTCCGCTTCCTGATCGCGGAGACCGAAACCGGCTACACGTTGCTTGCCGCGCTCTGGCTCGCCCGCCTCTTCAGCATAGAGCAACACGTCGAAATCAGCCCGCTGTTCGAAACCGCTGAAGCACTGGAGCAAGGCGCGAACGTGCTGGAAGAGGCGCTGCGTAGCCCCCATTACCGCGCCTACCTGCAATCGACCGGGCGACTGGCCCTGCAATTCGGTTATTCGGATTCCGGCCGCTACGTTGGGCAACTTGCCGCCAGCTATCTGATCGAACGGCTGCGCCTGAAGATCGGGCAAACCCTGGCGCGTCACGGCATCTCCGGCGTCGAAGTCATCCTGTTCGACACGCACGGGGAAAGCATCGGCCGGGGCGCGCATCCGGGTTCGCTCGCCGACCGGCTGAAGTACTTGTCACCCACCGCTTCGCGTCAGGCGCTGTTCCGCGCAGGACTCTCGGTGCGCGAGGAGAGCGCGTTTCAGGGTGGCGACGGCTATCTACTGTTCGGCACGCCGGAACTCGCATCCGCCACGATCACGCGCATCGCCGAACAAACCTACCATCCTGCGGCGGGGCCGATCGAAGATCCGGTCTACGCCGATCCGGATTTTTCTGCCGACTTCTTCGCCACCGTGCGCGCCGGCATGGAGGCGTTGGTGGAAGACGCGGGCTACGGTTCGCTGCTCGGCGCGTTCGGGCCGGCGCTGTTCGACCGCACTGGCTCGCGCCCCGCCGCTCGCCAGGCCGACGGCATGGCCGGCGCCGCGCGCATCCGTCATCCGCGCGAGCTGCGCGCCATTCCGAACAACGCGATCCTGCAGCAGCTCGGCTGGTGCGCGAACACGCTGCAAGGGCTCGGCGCAGCGGCGGCGCGGCATCCGGAGACCTTCGCTGAGATGCGGCAAAAAAGCCGGCGGTTCCACCGCGCGCTGGATCTGGCGGCGCATGCGTTGGCGCATTCCAATATTGATGTGCTGCGCGCGGTGATTGCAACGCTTGATCCTGGGACATGGTTGGACCGCGCCGCGCATACGCGCCGTCCCGGCCGTCGCGAGGCGTTGGTCGGTGTGGCACGCGCGCTGGAGCGGCTCGACATATGGGCGGATGCGCAATCGATGTTCCGGCGGATTTCCGCCGATCATCTGTCACTGCGTGTCGCCTGGCCCGACGCCCCGCACATGAAGATCCGCGAGGTTCTGCTGCATGCGCTGCGGCTCGCGCTTATCCATCGAATCTGGCTGCTGTCCACTGAAATTTCCGATTTCTCGCCGCGCCACGGTGTAACACGGCCGGTGCTGGAGGCTGCAATCCTACGGCTGGATATCGACGCGTCGTTGCAAGTGCTGGCGGAAATTTTCCCGGCTGCGCCGGACGCATCGGCGGATTACGATTACGGTGAGCCAGCACCACCGCGCGGCACTACGGCGTACGCGCGCGAGCATCACGAGATTTTCGCACCGATGCGGCGATGGTTTGCCATGGTGCGGGAGATCGCCACTGCGATCACCCACGACGTTGGAGCGTTCGGGTAACCTCGCCCGCTCGACGCCGCGCGTGCCGAGTGGGGGATGTCGAGGTTCGAAGTAGTGAGGGTGAGGGTGCCGCGTGCCGAACGACGCTACCCTTACCCCCGACGCTCCGTATCTCGACCTCTCCCGGTTCGCGGACGAGGCTTTACTGTTGCAGCAGCGCCTCCAGCTTGCCGGCCCGGTCTAGCGCGACCAGGTCGTCGCAGCCGCCAACGTGCTGGCCGTTGATGAAGATCTGGGGCACGCTCGTGCGTCCACCGGAGCGGCGCCTAGACTCCTCCCGCTCGGTCGAGCCATGCCGCGCATCGATTTCGCGGAACTCGACGCCCTTGCTGGTCAGCAAGTGCATCGCCCGCTTGCAGTACGGACACCAGGGTTGGGTGTAGATTTCGATCGTTGGCATATCGCGTCACCTCGGTTCCCAAAGATCGTGCGGCTGAGGCAGCGACGCAAGAGCAAGGTGCGTCTGTGCCAAGGTTCGCGGCCTGCGGGAATTCCCTCTTTGGCGTATGATCTCACCGAAGCCGCCGCGTCGGTTGCGGCCACGACGCCACGACGCGTGCGGCGTGATCCTATCGGGCGGTCCCGCGGTGGATCGTCACCGCTCCGCGCCGGCATATGCGGCAGGCTGACTAAACCCACGGCAGCACTTTTGCCCCGAACAGGCGCATGGATGCCTCTGCGTCCGACAGAGACATGTCATTGAAGTTGACCTGTAGCGAGGCGATTTCGAAACCACCGACCTCGCGCTGATACGTAGCGACCGTGTCCAGGATCCGGCCGGGCGTGCCGACCCAGGCGGCGCACTTCGCGACCTGCGTGTCGAAGGTCTCACGCGACAGGCTGGCGATCACCTTGTCGTAGCCTGGATAGTCGGCTGACGATTCACCGCTGATCCACTCCGAGGCGGCAGCGACCAGGGATTGAAGGTAGCGATCCAGCGGACCGCGCGCCGTGGCTTCCGCGGTTACCTGGTCCTCGTGGCAGAACATATGGAACGCCATCATGACTGTGCCGCTGCCGGGATGGCCCGCGCGCGCCCAGGCCTCGCGATACACGCCGAGCAATTCGGCCATGGCGCCACCAGCCATCGGGATGGCCATAATGCCGTGACCAGCGGTACCGGCACGCTCGAACGATTCCTTCGTTGCCAGCGCCGCGACATAGAACGGCGGGCGCGGACGCTGCGTCGGGCGTGGCAGTGACGTCACCGAATCGAAGCTGTGGTACACGCCCTTATGGCTTGCGCTCTCATGCTCCAGCAGCAGCCGCACCTGCTCCATGCCCTCGTCGAAGCGGGCGCGACTTTCATCCAGTTTCACGCCGAAACGGGAGAACTCGTGCGGCAGGAACGCCTGCGCGAACCCGATATCCAGCCGCCCGTCGCATAGCGCGTCCAGCATTGCTAGCTCGCCCGCGAGCTTCAGCGGATTGTTGAACGCTGGTAGCACCGCACCGGTCACCAAACGCGCTCGTTTGGTGCGCTGCGCCGCGGCAGCCAGGAACACAACGGGATTCGGGCAATAGCCGCCGTACGGGCGGAAATAGTGCTCCACCGTACGCACGTGGCTGTAGCCGTAGGCGTCGCACAGCGAAACGAGCTGCAGCGCTTCCTGCCAGTAGTCACGCGCGGACTTCTCAGAGGGGCCGACGTCCGGGAAAAACTGGATACCAACCTGCATGCGTACATTCCTTCGACAATCCCCTGGCCGGGCGGTTCCTTGCGGCCAGCAATACGCCGGGCATACCAAGCCCGATCACAATCGCCAGTTGCCACATCACCGCGGCCACCGCGAGAGAGCCGATAGGTTCCGAGCGCTCCAGCATCGCGATAGCCGCGATCGCGGTGGACGAGCCGATCAGTTTCGGCCTGATCGCGCCGAAACCGAGTGCGATCCAGGCCGGGGGGGCCTCCGAGCGGGCGTTGAGCCCCGGATCAACGAGGTTCTGCCGACCAGCTGGCGCAACGATCAGCACGATGTTGGCGAGCAGCGACAGGTCCATAAAGCCAAGCACCGCCAGGATAGTGTCGTCGGTCGAACTGGCGCGAAGTTTGCGCGCAAACGCGAAGATTTTATGTCCCAACGTCACCATAGCAGGATCAGCGCGTCCGAAAGGCCCCCCAAGATGGATCGGCACCGTCAGGTAGCGCGTCGCGAGCATCACGTAGCCCAGATGGAGTGTTGCTCCTTCGCCGGTGGTCTGTGGCGTCATGCTCGGATTCCCTCGCGTGGAGGTTAGCGACGCCGGGCGCCGTCGAACAACACCGAGGGTCAAGCAGAATGGCGACCCCCGGTGGCGTGCCGCATGGGCCAGGCGAGGTTTCCAGTGCTCATGCGGGGCGTTGGCGGTGCGCAGCAGTCGTGTGGAAGCGAGCAGGGTCGGCAGTAGGCCCGCTAGTACGTCACCCCTTGCAGCATCGCGAAATGCTCTGCCACAGGCCCGAGCGCAAGGGCGGGAAAGAAGGTCAGGCCGCCGACAATCACCACCGTCCCGACCAGCAGTCCGACGAACTGTGGTCCGTGGGTCGGTAGCGTGCCCGCACCGGCCGGGACGATGCGTTTCGCCGCCAGCAGTCCCGCGATGCACAGCACTGGCACAAAGACCAGGAATCGTCCGGCGAACATCGCCAGTGCCAGCGTCAGGTTGAAGAACGGCGAGTTGGCGTTCAGTCCGGCAAATGCGCTGCCATTGGTTGCCGCAGCAGAGGTGTAGGCATACAGCACCTCGGAGAACCCATGCGGGCCGTTGTTATTCAGCCCCGCCAGTCCGGCGGGCGCCACGGCGGCGATAGCCGTCAGAACTAGGATGAATGCCGGCACGGTCAGCAACACCAGCATGGTCATCTTGACCTCGCTGCTTTCAAGTTTCTTGCCCAAATATTCCGGCGTTCGGCCGATCATCAGTCCCGCCACGAACACAGCGACGATGGCGAACAGCAGCATACCAAACAATCCGGAGCCAGGACCGCCGACGATCACTTCGTCCAGCATCATGTTCGACAGCATGATCAGCCCCGACAATGGCATGTAGCTGTCATGCATCGCGTCCACCGCACCATCGGACGATGCCGTGCTGACTGTCGCAAAGATCGAGGACTGGCCGACGCCGAAGCGCACCTCTTTGCCTTCCATGTTGCCGCTTGCCTGCACGTGGAATGGAGCGAAGGCGTGGTTGGGCGTCGACTCGGAGGCATAGATTGCCGCCGCGCCGGCCAGAAACATCACCGCCATGACCGCGAACAACGCCCAGCCCTGACGCTCGTCGCCGACCATGCGGCCGAAGGTGTTGGTCAGTGCCACGCCGACCAGGAAGATCAGCAGCATCTCAACGATGCCCGATAGCGCCGTCGGGTTCTCGAACGGGTGCGAGGCGTTGGCGTTGAAGAAACCGCCGCCGTCCCCGGACATCACCGCGATCACCTGCTGCGACGCGACCGGCCCGCGCGCGATCACCTGCTGCGCGCCTTCCAGCGTGCTGGCATGGACAAAGCCGCCCAGCGTCTGAGGCACGCCCTGCCAGACCAGGAACAAGCAGCCAATAACGCAGATCGGCAGTAGTACGTAGAGCGTGGTGCGGGTCAGATCGACCCATACATTGCCGATCGTCGCGACGGATCGCCGCGCGAAGCCGCGCACCAATGCGATCGCCACGGTGATGCCCGCCGCGGCAGACAGGAACGATTGCACGGTAATGCCGGCCATCTGCACGAGATTGCTAAGCGTGGTCTCACCGCCGTAGGACTGCCAGCTTGTATTGGTGACGAAGCTGACCGCGGTGTTCAGTGCGAGATACGGCGACACGGCGTCAAACTGCTGCGGATTGAACGGCAGCATGTTCTGCGCGCGCTGCAGCCCAAACAGCGCCAAAAGCCCAATCAGATGAAACATCAGCAGGCCCACGGCGTAGACGGGCCAGGTCTGCTCCTCGGCGGGATCAACGCCGGCCAGGCGATAGAACGCGGTTTCCGCCGGGCGGAGAAGGCGTTGCAGTGGGGTGCAGCCACCCTCGATGACACGGGCGATGTAGCCGCCAAGCGGCCGGACAAAGGCGGCAACCAGTACCGCGAACAACGCGAGCTGCGACCACCCCTGCCAAGTCATTCGTCGGATTGCCGTTTTGGCGGCTGCGGCGGCCGCGTGAGCTCGACGCACGCGCCAACATATGCCGCCGCGCCAGCAAATGCTGCCAATACCAGCGCAATCATCACGACGTCTTGCATGCCAACCTGCACATCATTGATCACCCCGTGATGACAGGTCAAACGTAAATTGACTTGTCAAATGGTGGCGCAGACCCGGCATCGACATGGATCAGCCGCGCGCGCATCACGTCGACCGGCGGCTGTCCAGCTGCGGAAGGTAGGCGCTGGCGATGACCCGGCCGCCCGCGACGCGCAGCCGCAGCCGGGAGAACCCGGCTGCGCGCAACGCGCGGGTCATGCCATCGGCCAGATCGTCATCCGCCTCCGCCGCGCTGCGCAGTACGATCCGGCCGGTGCGGCTCAAGGCGCGGCATGCCGCCTCTACCGCGCGCTGCGCGTAGCCGACGCAGGCGACGCCGGTGACCAGGGCGACATCAGCCGTCGCCGCTTCGGCCCGCGCGTTGGGACCCAACAGCGTAATCTCCGCTGCACCCCGACAGGCAAGTTCTGCCACGATGCCAGGCGTGTCATGGCCGATCACCAGTACGTGCTCGCCGACAACGGGACCGGCTGCCTCCAGCAGGGCGTCGTTCGTTTCCTGCACAGCGGCGGGCGCAACATTCGCGGCGATGGTGCGAAATTCGCTCTGAGCGGATGACATGGCGCGGCAAACCCGGATGTAGCAAGCGCCGGAGATGGCAGGTCGGCAATATAAATTCCATACTGTGCTGGGGCCGAGGGTATAGTTAGCGTGTAGTGGTCAGCGGGTCGTGCTGCGACTTCGCGACCGGCCCGCCAGCTGACCCACGAGTGGATGAAACACGCGATTCAGCGTCGTCCGGGCGAAATCCGGGGCCTAAGGCTGCGTGGGTCCTGGTTTTTGCGGGGGATGACGACGGACGGCCTTGGGGCGCCATTGGTCGCGCCGACATAACCGGTGATGGCGCTCTCGGGGTGGGTGACGGATACAGGCCAACAATGTCGCGCATCTTCTGGACAAAACGTGTGTCCAACGAGAGCTTGAGGGTCGGCAAACGATGCGGCCGCAGGCCGAACGCCTGCCAGATCCGATGGATCGTGGAGGGCGCATGACCCACCTCCTTCGCCATCGTCCGCAGGCTCCGATGCGTGGTGCCTGGCCGGCGCGCCCCCAACATTCTGCGGATCGTGACAGCGAACTCGGCGTCACCGATCTGTCGTGCCGCGCCCGGGCGCGGCTCGTCGTAGAGGCCATCCAAGCCATTGCGGGCGAACCGCGAGCGCCACGCCCCGACCGTATGGGCGGAGAGATCCAGCTTGGCCGCGATTTCCTTG
>JASHVB010000135.1 GCA_030039695.1 Acetobacteraceae bacterium | reverse complement strand
AACCTACCGCCTGCGCTTTCGCTTCAGCTGCAGTCCATGCTGGTCCGTCAGCCTAACGGATGGATCGTGATCGCTCCGCTTCACGGCGTGACTGATCCCGTACAGGTTGGCGCGGCTATCGCAGTCCTTGGACCGCCGGGTGCCAAGTTGGTCGATCTCCACCATGAGGCAGACCGGCTTCTGCACATCTTCCAACGCGAAGCTGTGGTGCTTGCGGTGATCGGCAGCCTTGCCATCCTCGCGGTACTCCTGGCCGGCCTCCGCTCGAGCAGGCGCGTTGCCCGCGTGGTCATACCACTTGCTGCCGCGGTGCTAGTGACCGCGGCGCTGCTCAGCCGTGGCGGCGCCAAGCTCTCGATCTTCATGGTCTTCGGCTTTCTACTCATCGTTGCTGTCGGGTCTAATTACTGTCTTTTCTTCGAACGCCCGGAGAATGACACGGCGATGCAGCGCCGATCAGTCGCTTCCGTCGTGCTTGCAAATCTTTGCACGGTTTCAGCGTACGGCTTGATGTCCTGCTCGAGAATTCCGGTCCTGCACGACATTGGCGTGACAGTCGCGACCGGCACGCTGTTGAGTCTGTTCTTCGCTGCGGCCCTCTGTGCGCGAGGCATTGCCACGCCGGTTGTATTATCGCGCCCCGACTCGGACGCGGCACTGAGGTGATTACATGCTTTCACCACACCGCCCCGGCTGGAATCATAAAGCAAATCTTGCTCGTCATGCTTTCTGGCGGAGGGCTCGGCGCTGACGAATTCAGCGAGCGAGGGATGGGAGCCGCTCTGCGCGCGCGTGGATCAGCGGCAGACATCGTCGCGGCGCAGCCTGCGTTCGAGGTTCAGCCGAACCGGAGAGTTGCGGACGCATTGCATGAGGTGGTTGTCGGACCTGCTCTGTCCGAGGGCGATATACAGATTTCGCTGCGCGGCGTGTCGCTGGGCGGGATGCATGCTCCGCTTTATGCCACTCGGTATCTGAACCACGTGCACGCCTTGGTTCAGCTTGCACCTTTTCTTCGCGCGCAGGGACCCATTGCCGCGGTCGCTGGAGCGGGCGGATTCGCATTCCAATCCGCGCCAAGCGCAGCGACCACCGTTATGGAGGGGGCATGCTAACCTGGCTGCGGGATCGCTTAAGCGTTCGGCTGGTTGGCCCGCGCATTTGTCTTGGCTATGGCCGAACCGATCGGTTCAGACAGGCACACCGAATGCTCGCTGGGAGCCTCCCTGTTGATCATGTCGAGGAAGAAGACGGCGGACACCATTGGGACACAGGGCTGGCCCCAGGGCGCCGCACGTTCGAATGCTCCCCTTTCGAGATTTTGTCCGTTGGGGATTTTTGAAATCACTTGGCGTGGGAACTGGACGATGGAACGAGGCGTCGAATATCATGGCCAGGAAAGCGGAGGATAACAGGAGCGAGGAACATGGGCGTCGGCCGCAGTGCATCTCGAGGCCGAACCGGGACCAGCATGGATCTTACGAACAAACTTGCGGACGATGCGCTCTACCCGCGCATATATCCCTATTACGCCGAAGTCTGCGCTCTCTCGGAGATTCGGAAGAAACCAGGCCTCGGTGTGCCCCTGCGCAGCGGTATGGGTGGTCATTCACTGCTGTACCTCAACGGAGTACGGCTTGACCACCGGGTGCGCTACCCCACTCTCATAGTGTGCAATCCCGATGAATCGCCTGCGCGCCACGGCGTCGGCATCAGCGTCAATTCCCATTACCGGAACGCCAACTGGGTCGCGACCGAAGGGCGGAATTTCGTCTGGCGCGGAGCACTCGCGCCAGGCGAAAAACTGACGCGCACGGCTTATGAGTGTACGCAGGACCTTGCCAAGGCCCAAGGCGTACTCGACGGTATTGAGTTCCACGAGCGTCTGTTCGACGACAAGCCGCGCGGCATGTCTGAGCGTGACTATATGTACGAGATATCGATTGCAACCGATTTTGCCGTGACATTCGGTCGCAATGTCTATCGGGCGCGCGTGCCGCTGGACCCGACGCGCATGAGCGCAATCGTCGATTTCCTCAACAAACTCAACGAGCCGTACCGCGACGGCAGGCAGATCTTCCGCTGGCGAGTGCTCAACAACAACTGCTCGCACGTAGCGCACAACGCGCTTGCGAGTGCGGGCATCTGGGCGCCGTGGCCGACCGGACAGTTCTTCGCAATCGCGGCCCTCAGGTTTCCGGTCCCGAAAAACGAATTCGTCGACCTCGTGCTGCGCACGAGCGATCTACCCATTCATGACGCTCGGGCGATGTATGAGGATGAGTTTGCTCGCCGCGCGTTGTTCGAAACCGGTGCTCTTCCCACCGCGCCAGGTGCACTTGCGAGCGCGGAGCGAGTAATTCAGGATAACGAAATGTACGAGACGGGTCGCCTAAGGCTGATCTTCTACGACAATCCGTTTTGGGGACCGTACCGCCGCCATTTCGCCCGAATCCTGACCGAACCTCGCTACTCCGATCTGCGGGCCAATTTCGTCCACTTTGCGAACGTGTACGAAGCAGCACTGGAGCACCGACGTTCGACATCAGGTGGCGGCAGCAGTTCGGAATCAGAAGCGCGTTTTCTGATGCACTATGACAGCTATATCGAGCAGGAAACCGAAAGAGTGAACAGCCTTCTGTCGATTCTGAATCGTAACCACAAGGTCGAGGCGGAGACCTTGCCGTGAGCGGTCGTGCTCGATCGGGCGTCACAATGCTACCGCTCGCGATCACCAACTTCTCCGTGGTGACCAGCTTCGGCGCGGGCCAGGCCCGGACCCTCAAGGCACTGCGCGAACGGGGCAGCGGGCTCGCCCCCTGTACGTTTGATGGCTTTCCATTTCCCGCCTATGCCGGCGAAATCGTCGCGCTCGACGGCGCTCCGCTCGAAGGGAAACTCGCCTCGTTTGACTGCAGAAACAATAGGCTCGCCGCGATGGCGCTTCGAGAGGATGGCTTCTCGGATGCGGTCGCAGCCGCACGCGAGCGCCATGATCCCTCGCGGATCGGTGTTTTCCTCGGCACCAGCACGTCTGGCATTCGGCAGGCCGAGGTAGCCTATCGCACGCGCGATAAGGATACCGGAAAACTACCCATCTGGTTCGATTATGCATTGACACACAACACTTATTCGCTCGCGCGATTTGTGCGGTTTGCGTGTGGCCTTGCAGGGCCGGCGTTTGTCGTCTCCGCTGCGTGTGCGGCGACGGCAAAAGTGTTCGCCAGCGCTGCCCGAATGATTGGTGTGGGTATCTGCGATGCCGCGGTGGTTGGCGGCGTTGATACGCTGTGCGCGACCACACTATACGGCTTCCACGCCCTCGGCCTGGTCGCCGAAGAGGTATGCCGGCCATTCGATGTCGAACGCCGCGGTATCTCGATCGGTGAAGGTGCCGCTTTCTTCTTGCTCGAACGCTCGCACGACTTGCATGATCCGAATACGGTGTTTGTCCTTGGGTTCGGCGAGAGTTCTGACGCCTATCACATGTCATCCCCACATCCGGAGGGAGTTGGGGCCAGGTCGGCGATGGCCCGCGCACTCGAAGTTGCCAGCCTCGAGCCGGCGGCCATAGACTACATAAATCTCCATGGCACTGGGACACCCGTCGGCGACGCCGCCGAGGATCGTGCGGTTTTTGATCTATTCGGCGCCAGGACGCCTTGCAGTTCCACTAAGGGGCTTGCGGGGCACACGCTCGGTGCCTCCGGTGCAGTCGAGGCGGCATTCTGCGCGCTTGCGATCCAGTACGGTGTCCTGCCGGGTAGCCCGCACACGCGGACCGTCGATCCGAGCTTCCGGAGCGCGTATGAGTGCGGCGGGCGAGCTGCCCGGATCGATCGGATCATCAGTAATTCCTTCGGTTTCGGCGGCGTAAATTGCAGCTTGGTGCTGGGAAGAGCGGCGTGATGCGCGTCTATGTCGAAGGTGTCGGCCTTTGTGGTCCGGGGCTCAATGGCTGGGCCGACAGCGTGCCAGTTCTCGCCGGTGAGCGGGACTACGTGCTAACCCCGATCCGCGTGCCACCCACCGGATTGCTCCCGGCGAACGAGCGCCGCCGCGCGGTACAGACCGTCAGACTCGCTCTCGCGGTCGGCGCGGAAGCATTTGCCGTCGCCGGACGCGATCCAGCTGAAACAGCGTCCGTGTTCGCGTCGTCCGGCGGCGACGGTGAAACAATCCACGAAATCCTAAGCATTCTTGCATCGTCCAACCGTGAACTCTCGCCGACTAGATTTCACAATTCGGTCCACAATGCTCCCGCTGGTTATTGGGGGATCGCCACTAATTCGCGCGCGGCGTCGAGCAGCCTCTGCTGCCACGATGACAGTTTCGCTGCCGGCCTCCTTGAGGCCGTGGTGCAGGCCACCGCCGAAGGGCAACCGGTTGTGCTGATCGCGTATGATGTGCGGTATCCCAGCCCTCTGTGCGAAGTGAGGCCGATCGGCTCGGCCTTTGCTGCCGCTCTGGTGCTGGCGCCAGAGCCGACGAGTGCCGCGCTTGCGGAGCTCGCTCTCGATCTGCGCCCAGGATCCGCCACGTCGGTGATCGACTCACCCGAGCTTGAAGCGCTGCATCGATGCGCGCCTGCGGCGCGGAGCCTGCCACTGCTCATGGCACTGGCGCGCAAGGCGGAGGGGGCGCTGAGCCTGAGCTACCTGGACGGCATGGTGTTGAAGCTAAATGTCCGACCGACATCGGCAGCGCCAACGCTGGGTGGTGCCGAACCAGATCGAGAGGCGTGATGATTGTCATTGGTCGGGACCAGATCTTGATGATGGTGCCGCATGCGGGCACGATGTGCCTGCTGGATGGTGTGCTGCATTGGGATGCCGTGTCGATGCGTTGCTTCTTGCGCCGATTCCAACAGCCGGACAATCCAATGCGGCGGGGGGATGGGACGCTGGGCACGGCTTGCGGCATCGAAGTCGCGGCTCAGGCGATGGCTGTGCACGGACGGCTGCTCGCCCCGACCTGTGGATCGCCGACCCATGGTTATCTTGCAAGCGTACGCGACGTGCGGCTTGCAACGCGACATCTTGATCTCGCTTCGGACGAGTTACTGATCGACGTGGAGCGCATCGTCGGTGACGCGCTTGGAGCGACCTATCGTTTCGTCGTATCCAGCGGCACCGTCGAGCTTCTCGGCGGTCGCGCAACGGTCGTATTTGGGGCGACCGAATGATTCGCGCGCTGGTAACAGGCGGGAGCGGTACAATTGGCGCGGCAATTGCGCGTGCCCTGGCTGCCGCGGGCAACCATGTTTGCGTGCATGCGCACGGCCATCCGCGTCTTGCAGAGGAGCTTGCAGCGGAGATCGTCAGACAGGGCGGCTCGGCTGAGACAGCACTATTCGACGTCGCCAATCCTGTTGAAACGACCAGTGCCCTGGAACATTTGTTGGAAGGCGGGCCGATACAGATTATCGTAAACAACGCCGGTATCCATGATGATGTCGTGATGCCAGGAATGAGGCCAGATCAGTGGTCCCGAGTTATTGACGTTTCGCTAAACGGCTTCTTCAACGTGACGCAACCGCTACTGATGCCGATGGTCCGCACCAGGTGGGGACGGATTGTAAACATCTCTTCGGTTGCTGCCATTGCTGGCAACCGCGGGCAAGTGAATTATGCCGCGGCGAAGGCAGGCCTGCACGGAGCAACACGATCGCTGGCGTTGGAACTCGCTAGTCGCGGGATTACTGTCAATGCTGTAGCGCCCGGGATTATCGCCTCCCCGATGACGTCCGACGTCTTTCCGCAGGACGCAATCCAGCGGCTCGTACCGATGAAACGTGCAGGCCGTCCCGAAGAAGTGGCGGACCTCGTCACCTTCCTCTCATCGGAGCGGGCGGGCTATATCTCGGGTCAGTTGATTTCCATTAATGGCGGGATGATTTGAAGTAACCCCTCATGAGGCAGCCAGTCGGATAAGACATTTCGCCAGGAGTCGCAAATGGATTGCGATGGTCGCGGCATCGTTCGGCCAGCACCTCGGCGATCCCGCTGGTGCGTCCGTCGATCACGACGCAGACCCGCCTCCAACAGCGTCGCATTGCCGCGATTGTTTCGAAGAACCTTGCTCCGGAGTTGTAGCTGGGGATCAAGACGAAATGGGCTTCTGCTGCGCGATCCTCACCACAATCTTGCACGACCACAAGCCTAGCCCGGGGTCGCCGTCGAGGACGTGGGATGCAAGTTGCGCAAGCCGAAAAGACGATGCCGTAGCTGCGCCAGTTTCGTGATGTAGTAAACCGTCCTGAACGCCAAAAGACGGGACCGAATAGTCCATCCACGACCAAAGTCGCCAGCCAGCAGCGAAAGAACCGCCTCCTCCATCCGAAACGAGTTGCGAGGGGACATAAACAAGTTGCGCATCGCTGGCTCGCGGATGCGGTAGATAAACCAAGTGATCGGGCCAAGTGCACCGCGCACGGCGGCATCATAGCGTCTGAGCGCGCGCGGCGCCCGGCGCGGATTGGTCAAACAGGCGTCAACCGCCTCTGCGCCCCAAAATGCCATGGTCATGGCAAGATATACGCCGGTCGAGAAAACCGGGTCTATGAACTCGAAGGCGTCTCCGACCAAGATGAACCTGCCGCCGCTTGCGTGTCTCGAGCTGTAAGAATAGTTGCCGGTCGCCGTGACCGCCCCAGCCAGTTTCGCGTCCTTCAAACGACTGGCGATCTCGGGGCAGGAAGCGATGACGCTCATGAAAAAAGTCGTAAGGTCAGTTCCGCGTCCCTTGAGGAACTCGGCATGACAGACGGCGCCGACGCTTGTCGTACCATCTGCCAGCGGAATGAACCAGAACCAGCCATTATCAAACCAAACGATGCTGATATTTCCTTCAGCCCTGCCATGTAGCCGGCGCGCGCCGCTGAAATGACCGAAAATTGCGGCACTGTTATTCCGGCGGTTGCGTTCCTTATGGCCAAGCTGCGTCGCCAGCAAGGTGTCGCGTCCTGAGGCGTCCACCACGAAAGCTGCAGTCCAGCGACGCTTGCACCCGTCCGCGTCGCGACCCTCGATCTGTGCATCGTCCGCCTCAGGAAAACTGACCGAAGTGATGCGACAACCTTCGATGACCTGAGCGCCTCTGCTTTCAGCATTCGTTAGCAACACGTGGTCGAAGGTCGAGCGGCGAACTTGGAAGGAATAGGGAAAGCGTCGGTCTAGGGCGTGCGCGAAGTCGTAGGTTACCCGTTTTCCGTGATAAGGGGAAACGAATTCAATGCCGTGTTTGGGCATCGACCTTCGCTCAATCTCCTGGCGTACGCCCAGGCGATCGAATAGCGGAAGGTTGTGGGGCAGCAGAGATTCGCCAATGTGAAAGCGGGGATGCCGGTCCTTATCCGCGAGAATTACTCGCCGGCTGCGCTCCGCCAGGAGCGCGGCAATCGTTGAACCGGCGGGACCGCCGCCGATCACGAACACGTCACAGTCTGGTCCTGTCGGGGACCCTTGGCGGTCGAACTCTGCCAAAGAATTAGTGCCCCTTCCTTCTCCGCTGCACGACGATGTACACTGACCCCGATTCCCCTGCAATCCGAGTCCGGTCCATTAGCGCGGGTCGTCAATTGACATATCTCGGAGATGACGTTCGAGTGCTCGTGAATGAACCGTACGTTCAGCGGAGCACTCGTTCCGAAGCACGAAGTCGAGACTCCATATCCGGTCTGATGATGCTTTGGCATTACATCTGCATGCGGAGATCACGCTGCGCCTTATCACTTTGACGCCCACGTAGCACCGAAGCGCCGCCGCTGCGCGCCGGCCTCTGCACCAGCGAACGACAGGACCGAGAAGCGCGCAGACGCATCATGCATTGCGAATCGATGCGGAGTTGCAATGCACGCTTCTTGATAGGAAATGGCCATCCGGTTTGCGCGCGCCCGACATCTTTCGCGTTTCGGGCGGCACCGCGGTGCGCTGGGCGGTCGCCGTGAGGTGATCGCCAGCGGATTCGAGAACCGACCTTGGATCCGTGCGCCCGATCATCCACGCGATACCATTTCCTCGGCAATCTTCTCCGCGGTCATCAGCGTCGGGATATTCGTGTTGGCGCACGGCACCACCGGGAAAATCGACGCATCAACCACACGCAAGCCTGACACGCCGCGTACCCGCCCTTCCCGGTCAGTCACTGCCATGGGGTCGTCCGCCGCACCCATCCGGCACGTGCAGGACGCATGCCACACCCCGATCGCGGCCTGGCGGATGAACGCCTCCAGCTTGTCGTCGTCGCGCATCACCTCATCGAAGCGGTCTCCCTCTACCACATAGCGATTGATCAGCCAGCTGCGCAGCGCCTGTGGCCCGTCCAGCAGCTTGGCGATCACCCTTGTCGCCATGCGGTTCTTCGCGTTTACCACGCCGATCCGCCGCACCCGGTCGCTGTAGGCGGCGGGGAAGGGGTCGGTCGTCGCAGCCCGCAACGGTGCGCTCGCCTGCAGCGTGCCCAGGCGCCGGAACCCGTCCATCAACCGCTCCACGTCGCGGCTGTCAGATAGCAGATTGAACGCCACCAGCGGTTCGGCGTCGGGATCGGGTGAGGCCAGTTGCACGCGCCCCGACTCCGAATAGGTCTTGTTCACGAACAGCAGCAGGCTGGCGATCTGTTCGCCTACCGCATGCCAGGCGGACTTGCTGACGCAGGCGACGAACATGTCGCCCGCTGGCGCACCTGGCAGGCCAGAGGAGTAGCGCATCGCCACGTGGATATGCCGCCGCGTGGCGGCACCGCGGCTGCGGTCCATTCGCGCGTGCCGGCGGATGAATGAGGCTAGCGCGATCGAAGGATGGTCCATCAGGCGGGCGCCGACGCCGGGCGCGTTGGCCCGCACCTCGATGCCGAGACCGCGCAGCTCGCCGGCTGGTCCGATTCCGGCGCGCAGCAGATGCGCCGGGCTGTGGATCGCTCCGGCGCACAGTATGGTTTCCCGCCCGCGGAATTCCTGGTCGCGCCCGCCGCGCTGGGCGCGCACACCGATGCAGACCGCACCGTCGAACAACAGCGCACGCACGGACGTGTTGGTGCTGATCGTCAGGTTGGCGCGAGCACGGGTGGCGCGATCCAGGTAGCCGATCGCGGCGGAGACTCGGCGCTCGTCGCGGTTCGAGATGGTCACCGGGAAATACCCGTCCTCGAAAACGCCGTTCTGGTCGGGCAGAAAGCGGCTACCTGTCTGTTCGAATGCCTCGGCCGCGGCGCGGGCATGGACGCACCACTGCTCGCGCGGGATGCGACGGATCGGGATGCGGCCATCTTCGCCGTGGAGCGGCCCGTGAAAATCCAGGTCGCGCTCCACCTTGCGGAAAAACGGCAGCACGGCATTCCAGTTCCAGCCAGTGGCGCCGCGGGATTCCCACTCGTCGTAGTCGGTGGGTGCTCCCCGGTTGGCGAGCTGGCCGTTGATCGAGGAACCGCCACCCAGCACCCGGGCCTGCTCGTACTTACGCAGCGGCGGCAGGTCGGCGGGGTTATTGTGGGACATCGGCTGGGTGCGGACCTTTAGCTCGGTCCAGTGGAAGCGGGGGTCGAAATAGGCGACACCGGGGTAGCTGTCGGCGATCTCGGGTGGGACATCGTCCTCTGGGGTGTCCGGGCCCGCTTCCAGCAGCAGCACGCGATTGTTGCTGCGGGCGGAGAGCCGATTAGCCAGCACCGAGCCGGCGGAGCCGCCGCCGACGATGATCGTGTCGAAATCCATTCCCTCCGCCTCGTTTGCCGTTGCCGGGCGATACTAACCGTAACGGCGTCCCGGCCCCAACCTGCTCGGCAGGGCGATTGGCCCCGTCGCACGCGGGGCGGCCTCAATCGGCGGTATCGGCAACCACCGCACCCGGTTCGATTGGCAACATCGCATCTAATCTAGAGCCGCGTCGTGCACATTGGCCGTGGCGACTTCGACCGCGTCAATCAACACCGCATCCGGATCGGTGGCGATGCGCCGTGTAGCCATGCACCGGCGCGCGCCGGCAGCGCCCCGCTCAGCGTGCAGCGGGATCGCCGGGTGAAATGAACTTCGGCGCTACATCTGTTTCGGCGCCGAAAGCTGCATCATCGACCGCCGCCGCCGGGTACAGGAATTATGGGCTGCGGCGGCCCCCAGCGCACCACCTGTGGGCCACCGCCGTCCGGGTTGGTGACGAGCGCGTTCTGCCAATACGTGCCCTTCAGGGCAGGCGACACGCCGACCGGGGTGTCGCACGACGCGAGCATGCCGCCCGCGGCGGTCAGCAACGCGAACCACGGCAACCAGCGGCACGCATGCGAACAGACTTCCTTCATGGCCGCACTTACGTTGGCTGCTAGCGGCGTTTGGCAAGGTCCCGGCACGCCACTTATCTGGGCGGCATGCCCCGGGGTACCCGGCAACTCTCGACGTTCAGTGTCAGTTGCCAGACGATTTTCCGATTGTGCCGCAAGCACAAATCAGCCCTGACTCGCGGGCGATTCACACGCTAGCCTCGGCGCATCGTGTACCGCCAACCGTCCCGTCGTCAGCCGCACATCTCGCCGCACGCCGACCCCGGAGCTGCCTTTGCCGCCTTGGCTGCTGAAGGTGCCAGAGGGGGCGTCGCTCCCCGCTGGCCCTGGCAACGCGGTCGGCGTCGGCCTTCCACCGGCTTTACACGCCCCGTTGA
>JASHVB010000134.1 GCA_030039695.1 Acetobacteraceae bacterium | reverse complement strand
GCGCCGAAGGCCGGCGTTCAACGCGCCGCAGAAGCTGTCACCGTCGCTATCGGCAGCAATGTTGCGATGCCCGAGGTCAACGCCGAGATACTCGGCCTGATCGCCCGCCGGCACGTCGCCCACGTCGATCGTCACGGAGAGGAAGAACATCCCGTTGCGGTGTATCAGGGCGGCTTGTCGACGCGCCCGATCCAACCGCGCTTGTTGGTAGGCTCCGCACATCCACGGCATGATCTACCTGCCATCGTTGGTCAGGACCGAGACCCGATCGGCGCCCTTCCAGGAGAGAATACGCTGGTCGTAGACGATGGCGCCGTCGGGCCGAAACGTCGGCTGAACGGCCTTGTCCCGCTTGTAGACTTCCACGACTTTGGCGATCGCCCGCACGGTCATCTGAGCGGCGAGGCCGAAGTCTCGCCTGATGTCGTGGTAGGCGCGCTTCTGCAACGCGACTTTGTTTGCGCACCGTTTGGCGAGGGCAACAGCGGCGAGCGCATCGCAGGCCGTGTTGAACCGCTCCATCGTCCGCAGCATGGCATCGGCCTGCTCGGGCCTCGGCAGCAATCTCAGTTGCATGGTCAGGTGCATCCTCACCCGTGTAGGAACCGGTCGGTAGGACAGCAATTGCGCCGCGCTTTCTCGCGGCCCGCTATCCCTCCCCGGCCCGAAGTCCGGGGCTTCCCGCGGAGGTCCAGGTGAATAGGTGCTCCGCCTCCCCTCTGAGGGAGGAGGTTGGGGGAGGGCCATGCCTATCGGAGGACAGGACATGAGTGAATCCCGTGCCCTGCCCGCCTTCCTCAAGGGGAGGGGTAACGTTGGCCCCCCCTTCCGCGGTCGGTCCTTGCTGCGGCTCGAAGACGCGCGCTTCCTGACCGGACGCGGCGAGTATGTCGAGGACATCACGCCTCCCAACACCGCCTGGATGCACGTCGTGCGGTCGCCGCACGCGCACGCCGTCATCGACCGTATTGACGGTGCTGCGGCGCGTGCCGCCCCTGGTGTGCTGGGTGTGTTCACCGCGCACGACCTCCGCGAGCTCGGTCCGCTGCCGTGTACTGTGCCGGTGGCAAGTGTCGCCCCGATGATCACACCGCCACGTCACGCGTTGGCCAGCGAACGTGTTCGTCATGTCGGCGATCCTGTCGCGTTCGTCGTCGCTGCCTCGCACGAAGCCGCGCGCGACGCGGCGGAACTCGTCGCTGTCGACTTCAACATTCTGCCTTCGGTGGTGGACGCACCTGCCGCGCTGCACTCCAGTGCACCGCAGCTTTGGGATGAAGCGCCGGGAAACCTCTCCTACCACTTCCAGAAAGGCGACGCATCGGCAGTGCAGTCCGCGTTCTCGGCCGCGACGCATGTTGTCGAGCTGGAGCTGATCAACAACCGCATCGTCATCTCCGCACTGGAGACCCGTGGCGCCATCGGTTCGTACGAGAGCAACCGCTTCCACCTGCAATTTTCGGGTGCTGGCGTACATGCCTTGCAGTCTCAGCTGGCCGATCACGTGTTCCACGTGCCGAGCGAACAGATGCGTGTCTCCTGCCCCGACGTAGGTGGCGGCTTTGGCGTGAAGAACGCGCTCTATCCCGAATGGGTCATGCTGCTCTGGGCCGCGCGCCGTTTAGGCCGGCCGGTAAAATGGATCGGCGAGCGCGCAGAAGATTTCATAACCACCGCACAAGGCCGCGACAACGTCATGCGCGCGTACCTGGCGCTCGACGCGGATGGCCGGTTCCTTGCATTGCGTGTCGAAACCATCGCCAATCTCGGCGCGTATCTTTCGTCTGGCGGCCCCGGCAGCTCCACCAACGCACCGGCCACTGCGATCGGCGGTGGCTACGATATTCCGGCGATCTTCATGGACGTGCACGGCGTGTTCACCAACACCGTCCCGATCGATGCCTATCGCGGCGCTGGCAAGCCGGAGGTGAACTACATGATCGAGCGGCTGATCGACGCAGCTGCCCGCCAACATGGTTTCGATCGAATCGAGCTGCGCCGGCGCAATCTGATTCGCGACTTCCCGTATCGCAAAGCCCTCGGCACCATCGTCGACGGTGGCCGCTTCGCGGCCAATCTGGACGACGCTGTGATTGCCGCCGACCATGGCGGTTTCCCCGCGCGGAGCGCCGCCTCGCAGCAGCGTAGCAAGCTGCGCGGCATCGGCGTGATCTGTTTCATGGAAACCTCGCGCGGTGCGCCGAACGAAGGCGCCGAGCTGCGCTTCGAACAAGACGAGCATATCGCCCTGCTTGTCGGCACGCAGTCCAACGGCATGGGCCACGCCACCGCCTATGCACAGATCGCGGCGGACCTGCTCGGCCTGCCCATTGGGATCTTTCGCTATGTTCAGGCGGACACCGCACAAGTCCGCGCCGGCAACGGGCACGGCGGCGCACGGTCCATGCACATGGGCGGCGCAGCACTGTGCAAAGCCGTCGATGCGATGCTGGCGAAAGGCACCCTCATTGCCGCGCGCCTGTTGCAGGCCGCACCTTCGGACATTGCATTCGCCGAAGGGCGCTTCGCCGTGCGCAACGAACCAGTGCGCGCCATCGATCTGTTCGCGGTGGCTCGCGCCGCACGCGACCCCGCCAACCTGCCAGATGGCGAGACGCCGGGCCTCGATACCTATGTCTGGAACCTGCTCGACGTCATCACCTTCCCCAACGGCTGCCACATCGCTGAAGTGGAGGTCGATCCGGATACCGGCGCGGTTGAGCTGCAGCGCTACACGGCAGTGGACGATTTCGGCGCGCTGATCAATCCGATGCTGACACTTGGTCAGATCCATGGCGGCGTCGCTCAGGGCATCGGCCAGGCGATGCTGGAGCACACGGTCTACGATCCACACTCCGGCCAGATGCTGAGTGGATCATTGATGGATTACGCGCTGCCGCGCGCCGCGCATCTGCCCGACTTCGACGTTATGCTGAGCGGCGTGCCGACCAACGTCAATCCGCTCGGCGTGAAAGGCTCCGGGCAGGCGGGTGCGATGGCGGCGCCGCAGGCGATCATTTGCGCCGTGCTGGACGCGCTGGCGCCACTCGGTGTCTCGCACATCGACATGCCGGCGACGCCCGAGCGGGTATGGCGAACAATACAGCTGGCAAGATCCGCCCATGATGGCCGGGCTTGACCCGGCCTTCTTCGCACGGCCCATTGGGCGCAGATGGCCGGCTCGATGCCGGCCACGACGGGACTGGCCAGGAGTACCACCCATGACACGCATCGCCGCGGAAGAGTATCTCGAGGCCCTCGCCGCGCAGGGCATTGACCACTTGTTCTGCAATCCCGGCACCGATTTCGCGCCGATCGTCGAGGCCTTCGCACGCACCGCCCGCAGCAACCGCAAAGTCCCGCGCCCGACAGTGGTGCCGCACGAGAATACCGCCGTCTCGATGGCGCACGGCTATACTATGGTCACCGGCAAGCCGCAGGCGGTGATGCTGCACACCAACGTTGGCACCGCGAACTCCATCAACATGCTGATTGATGCCAGCCGCGATCGCATCCCTCTGCTGCTGACCTCCGGCCGGACGCCGTTCACCGAGTCCGGCGCGGAAGGCTCGCGCAACGCGCACATCCACTGGGCGCAGGAGATGTACGACCAGGCCGGCATGCTGCGTGAGGTCGTGAAGTGGGATTACGAAATGAAGCGCGGAGAGCAAGCCGCGACGGTGGTCGACCGCGCACTGGAAATGGCGATGACCTCGCCGAAAGGCCCAGTCTACCTTAGCCTGCCGCGCGAAGTGCTGGGCCAACAGCTGGACGCGCCGCCGCAAAGCAATCGCGAGCATCGCGCACGTCCTCGAGCGCCGGTGCCAGCCGCGGTAGATATCAATCAGCTTGCTGATTGGATAGCCAGTGCAAAAGCCCCGCTGGTGGTCACCGGCGGGCTGGGACAGGATCCGCGCGATGCTGTCCTGCTGGCGCGCCTTGCGGAACGGTGGGCACTGCCGGTCGTGCCATATAACACGCGGTATTTCGCGATCTCCGCCACCAGCCCGATGTTCCAGGGCTCGATGCCGGGGCCGCTCTTGAAGGACGCTGATCTTGTCGTCGCCATCGAGGCCGACGTGCCGTGGCTGCCCAGCAAGGAAAGCCCGCCTGCCAACGCACGCATTGTGCAGATCGGTGAAGACCCGCTGTTCTCGCGTTATCCGATGCGGAGTTTCCCATCCGATCTGACGATCCGCGCCAGCGTTCTGTCGGTGCTGGAGGCCTTAGAGAACGCGCTGGGCGACCGCAAAGGCGCGCACGTTGAGGCACGCCTGGCGCGGCTGGGACAGCGTTCCGCCGAGCTGCACGCGGCATGGCAGGCAGAAGCCGAGCAGGCCGGCCGCGGCAACAAAATCACGCTGCCCTGGCTGAACCATTGCCTGCGCCACGTGGTCGACCGCGACACGATCGTCATTTCCGAGTACTCATTCCGCCAGGAATACTGCCCGCTGGAAGTACCAGGCAGCCTGTTCGCCGTGAGCTCTGCCGGCGGGCTCGGGTGGGGTTTCGGCGCGTCGCTCGGCGCGAAGCTCGCCTCGCCCGACAAGCTGGTGCTGTCGGTACTTGGTGACGGTGCCTACATGTTCGCCAACCCGACTGCATGCCACTACATCGCGCAGATGCAGAAACTGCCGGTCCTGACGGTCATCTACAACAACGCCCTGTACGGTGCGGTGCGTCGCGCCACGCTTGACATGTACGAGCAGGGCGTCGCTTCGGAGGCCGACGGGCGGCTCCTCGCTGATCTTCCGGCGCCGTCGTTCGAAAAAATCATGCTGGCGCACGAGGGGCATGGCGAGCGCGTTGAGAGGCCCTCCGACCTCCCCGCTGCCTTGAAGCGCGCCGCAGCTGCCGTGCGCGGCGGACAGCAAGCGCTGGTCAACGTGATCTGCCCGCCCTGATGGCCAGGCTGACGCAACGTTTGCACACACGTGTGCTGGTAGTCGGCGGCGGGCCGGTTGGCACCACACTGGCCATGGACCTCGCTTGGCGCGGCATCGATGTCATGGTGCTGGAGCAACGCCGGCGCGACGAACCGCCGAGCGTAAAATGTAATCACGTAGCGGCACGGTCGATGGAAGTGTTCCGCCGTCTCGGTATTGCGCAGATCGTACGCGATACCGGCCTGCCGCCGGAGTATCCCAACGACATAGCGTTCCGCACCACCACGACCGGCATCGAATTCGGCCGCATTCCGATTCCCTGCCGCCGCGACCGCTACGCGGCGACGGAGGGACCAGATACGTGGTGGCCGACCCCGGAGCCACCGCACCGCATCAACCAGATCTTTCTCGAACCGGTGCTCGTTGAGCGTGCGTCGGCCATGCCGCAGCTGACATTCCGGAACCACGCCAAGGCCGTCGGGTTCTCCCAATCCGCCGACGGCGTGACAACGGAAGCGGTCGACCTGGACAGTGGCGCAACGCTGCTGATTGACAGCGACTATATGATCGGCTGCGACGGTGGTCATTCGGAAATCCGCCGCGAGATCGGCGCGAAACTCACCGGCGATGCGGTGGTGCAACGCACACGCTCCACCTATTTCCGCGCTCCGTCATTGCTCGGCCGGATGCAGTCGCGGCCGTCGTGGTCCAACCAGACGCTCAATCCGCGCCGCAGTGCGGGAATGTTCGCGATCGATGGCCGCGAGACCTGGTTGCTGCACTGTTATCTGCTGCCCAACGAGCCTGATTTCGATGCGGTCGATCGCGACAAAACGTTGCGCATGGTGCTCGGTGTCGGCGATGATTTTGAGTATGATGTTATTGGCAAGGAGGATTGGTACGGCCGCCGTCTGCTGGCCGACAAATTTCGTGATCGGCGCGTGTTCGTGTGTGGCGACGCGGCACACATCTGGGTGCCGTTCGCCGGCTATGGCATGAATGCCGGTATTGCCGATGCCATGAACCTGTCATGGATGCTCGCTGGCGTGCTGCACGGGTGGGCGGATCCCGAAATCCTGAACGCGCATGAGCTGGAACGCTGGCCGATTACTGAGCAGGTGTCCTACTACGCGATGAACACGGCGCTGCGGCTCGCCAAATTGCGCGCCGAGGTGCCGACGAATATCGAGGATCCGGGGCCGAACGGTCAGGCGATCCGGGCCGAGCTCGGCCGCACGTTGGTGGCGGCGAATACGCCGCAGTTCTGCTGCGGCGGGCTGAATTTTGGCTATTATTATGACCGCTCGCCGATTATCGCGTATGACGGCGAGACGGCGCCGCCTTACACGATGTATGATTTCACCCCGTCCACAGTTCCTGGGTGTCGCGTCCCGCATCTTTGGCTTCGCGATGGTCGTTCGCTGTACGACGCACTCGGTCCGTGGTTCACACTGCTGCGGTTCGACCGGTCGGCCGGGACCGCGCGGCTCGCGGAGGCTGCGGTGAAAGCGGGTGTGCCGATGACGGTGCTGGATGTGGATGCGGAAGGTACGGACGCACTGTATCCGCACAAGCTGCTGCTGGCGCGGCCGGATCAGCATGTCGCGTGGCGAGGTGACAGAGAGCCGGATGATGCGACAGCGCTGGTGGATAAGGTAAGGGGCGCCATGCGTCCGTAGCACGCCCACACTTCGTGTGGGGGTTGCGCCGCCAAGCAGATCAACCCGCGAGTGCGGCGCGGAACGCTCGCGCAGAGGGTGCGTTCCGCCTCTCACATTGGGCGATGACGCGCCCCGACATTTCCGAGGCCAAGCGCGGGGGCGGCAAGGTTCGGTGCCACTTCGCGCATGAACAGCGTCAGACTCTGCGCCACGTCGTCGAACGACATCGGGCCAAGCCGGAACTGCAGAATCACACCGCCGACGCCGATCTTCGCCACCTCGGCCAATTTCTCGGTCACCGTCGCCGGCGAGCCGCAAATCAGCGAGTGTTCCACCACCATCCGCGCGGCCGGCGCGCTCCCAGGCGGCGGCATCGGCACGATCGAGGCGCCTTGTTCCCGATAGACTTGCTCCCGCATCGCCGAACGCCGCAGGTGCATCGCCTCGAATGCCGGAACGGCAATGCGTTCCGCTTCCTCGTCCGTATCGGCGACGAACACATTGCGCCACACCCAGCACTGATCGACGCGATCTGCGACCGCTGCGTCAGTCAGCCCAATCTCCCGCAAAGTCTGCCGGTACAGCTCCATCCGCGCGCGCGTCACTTCGTTCGACTGCACGTTCATCATGAACGGGCGGCCCTGGCGCGCGATCGTCAGCATGCCGTGCTCGGTTGAGGCGGAACGGATCACGTAAGGATGCGGCCGGGTGAACGGCCGTGGACGCAGCATCGGCAGCTTCAGGTCCCAAAAGCGCCCATGATGCTCGAGCGGTTCACCGGACCAGGCCTTGAACATGATCGCTTCGGCTTCCTCGAACCGTTCCTGTGCTTCGGTGTGTTCGATACCATAGCCTTGGTAATCGTAGATATTATACGCTGTTCCGCGGCCCAATCCGACGATCAGCCGCCCTTTGCTGATGTTGTCGATCAGCGCGAGCTGCTCTGCCATGCGGACCGGGTGGTGCAGCGACATCTGAGCCACCGCGAAGCCGATCCGCGCGCGCTGCGTCGCCACCGACAGCGCCGCGGCGAAGCTGACCGGATCAACATAGGCGCAGATGCCGTCGAAGTGATGCTCTGCCAGCCAGATCACGTCGAAGCCGAGCTCGTCGGACAGCTTCGCCTCGCACAGCGTCTCGTCGATTACTCGGCCGTCGCCAACGGGATCGCGGCTTTCGGGAAACAGGAAGTTGCTGAATCTCATCGGCTAACCTTGCTATTGGGGGGAGTGAGCGACGACGCTTGTTCGGCTGGCAGATTGCGTCGCTGCGGCGCCCGTCGCAACGACAAAGGCGTTCGCCGTCCCTTTGCAAGCAATCCAGCCCGTGCTGTACCTGCGCCCACCCTCCAGGAGCTGCCTCGCATGAGCTGGGAACCCTCGCGCTTCGACTTTGCCATTCCGGTTCGCGTCAATCTGTCGTCCGACACCCAGACCAAGCCGTCGCGCGGCATGAAGCAGGCCATGATGGAGGCTGACGTCGGGGATGAGCAGATGGGATCGGATCCGACCATCTGGGCGTTGTGCGACCGGGTGGCGGCGCTACTGGGCAAGGAAGCGGCGGTGTTCCTGCCGTCCGGCACCATGGCGAATCAGGTCGCCATTGCCACGCATTGCCGGCCTGGCGAGGAAATTCTGGCGCATCAGGAATCGCACATCATCACCAGCGAGGGCGGCGCGCCGGCGGCGATTGCCGGTGTGCTGATCAAAGGGCTTGCGGGTGAACGGGGCATCTTCTCGGTCGAGACCTTGGAGGAGGCGATCCGCCCACGCTCGCGTTACTCGCCACCACAGAAGCTGGTAGAGGTGGAGCAAACCACCAACCGCGGTGGCGGCGCATGCTGGTCGGTGGAGCAGCTGCGCGCCGTCAGTGACACCGCGCACGAACGTGGGTTGGCGATGCACATGGACGGCGCGCGGCTCCTGAACGCGGCGGTGGCGCTGAAACGTCCGGCGACGGAGTTCACCGCAGGCTGCGATTCTGTGTGGCTGGATTTCAGCAAGGGTCTTGCCGCGCCGATGGGTGCCGTACTGGCCGGCTCGAAGGCATTCATTGGCGAGGCTTGGCGCTGGAAGCAGCGACTCGGTGGCGCAATGCGGCAGGGCGGCATCTGCGCCGCGGCGTGCCTCTACGCGCTGGACCACAATGTCGAACGTCTGGCGGATGACCACGCCAACGCCCGCACGCTGGCGCGCGGGCTGGCGCAGATTCCCGGCATCACCGTGGAGGAGCCGGAAACCAACCTGGTGTTCTTCGATACCGAGGCCACAGGAATGACCGCGGCTGCGCTGGCTGCGAAGCTGCGCGCGTATGGCGTGCTGGTGTCAACGTCTGGCACATATCGCGCGCGGGCCTGCCTGCATCTGGATGTCGCGGCCACACAGGTCGATGAGGCTCTGTCGTTGCTTCGGCAGGCACTGAATTCCTGAGGTCAGGCCCCGAATTGCACCGGCTCGAGCAGCGTATCGAACTGCATAACCCATCGGTCGGTGTGCTGCGGCCAAGCGGGTATCTCGTCATGCTGTGGATTGCCAGTGCGGATGAAAGCGATCCACGCACGGCACATCGCAGCCGAGAGATCACGCATGACCGCCGGATCGCCACGCGCCAGCATTGGTGCGTCGGACCATGCGTCGAGATTGCCGAAGCTGAACGGCAGATCGATGCAATGGCATGCCTTGAA
>JASHVB010000133.1 GCA_030039695.1 Acetobacteraceae bacterium | reverse complement strand
CAACGAACCCCGCTGCTCCGGCGAGCCTGCCCAACCCGTTCGGGTCGTCACGAGCGGGCGGGCCAACATCGGGTGACGCATCACAGACGGACCCGCCCGACCCAACCGTCCTGCAGAACCCATTCAGCTTATCAGGGGGCGGTCCAGGGACGCCGTTGCCCGCGGATCCGGTGGCGCGGCAGATCGCCGAGGAGCAGGCCGCGTTGCAGACAGAAACGGCCTCGCGCGCCAGCGGCGGCGTCACCGTGCGCGCCCGCTCGGGCACGCCCGGCCTCGACCAGTTGACTGACATCTCGGCACCCCTTGAGGCAAGCGTGGTGCCCGACGCCGTCGGCGGCCGGATTGCCGCCAGCGTGACGCCCGTGTTGCTCGACAACGGGACGCTATCAGGCACCGCGAACATCCTGCGCTTCGGCAGCAACGCCGGGACCGGCAAAATGGCCGTCCCGACGACAAACACCGCCACCGGCGTCGGCCTCGGCTTGTCCTATCAGCTCGGCAGCATCCTGTCGGCCGATGTCGGTGCCTCCCCGCTCGGTTTCCCTGTATCGACGGTGGTGGGTGGCATCGAGATCGCACCACAGCTTTCCGACCAGGTCACGCTGCGTCTGCGCGGGGAACGGCGCATCATAACGGACAGCCTGCTGTCCTACGCCGGCGAGCGTGATCCGGTGACCGGCACCACATGGGGCGGCGTCACCCGCAACGGCGGGCACGGCCAGCTCGAGCTCGGCTTAGGCGCCGGCGGGTACGCTTATGCCGGGGCCGGCTACAATGTCGTCACCGGGCAGCACGTCGCCGAGAATAACGAGGTCGAAGCGGGCGCAGGGTTCGGCTACCCGGTCTACAAGCAGGGGGATACCACGCTGCTGAGCGGGCTGGATCTGGTCTATTTCAGTTACGCGAACAACCAGCGCGGCTTCACCCTCGGCCAGGGCGGTTATTTCAGTCCGCAGGACTACGCCGCGATCAACGTGCCGTTGGACTACCGTTCGACGTGGGGGGCTCTGCAAGTTCATCTGCGGGGAATTCTGGGGTACGACACGTTCCGCGAGGACGGGAGCCCACTTTTCCCGCTTGACCCCCTGCTGCAAGCGGCGGCGGATGCCGCGGCGGCGACGGATCCCAACATTCCCAGCCACAATATCGCGCAGGACAAATCAGGCGTCATCGGCGGCATCCGGATTGACCTGCGTTATCCGCTGACGGACGTCCTCACGATCGCCGGCGGCTTGGCATTCGACGAGGCGCCGCAATGGCAACAAGGCAGCGTGTACGTTCGGCTTGACGGCCAGTTCTAGCCAAGCCCCGCGCAACGCGAGCACCTCGGGACAACGTCAGACCGCCATCAACGGTCGCAGTCTGCCCAGCGATGCAAGTGGCGTCGAAGCCAGTGGGCAACGCTACCGCGGTCGGCAGGAGAGGGCGATCGCATCCTGAACCAGGTTCGCGCACCTGCCTTCAGTACACGACATCAGCGCACAGCGGAGCCGGTGGCGTTTGGATCTTTAGTTTTGCCACGGTGATGTGCGCGGGCGTCCGCCTGAAAAGCCGGCGACGAATGCCGCCATAACGCCGACCAGGAACACGCCGTCGAATGTACCGGCCCCGCCAATCGACGCGATCGGCGCGCCGAGGCCCTGCACGTCGCTGAGGTTCGAAAGATCGGCACCAATCAAAGTGCCAAGGCTCCCGCCGATATAGGCGAGTGGCGCGGGATGCCAGCGTGACAGCAGCACTGCCACAATCGCGGCGGCGACCGACGGGACGAACACCGGAAGCGCGATGCCAACCCCTTCTACGGGATGGGCGAGGAGATGACACAGCGTCCCAACGAACACGATGGCCAGCGCGCCCTGTATCCAAAGCTGATAACGCACGAAGAGGTACACGGACATGATTGTCGGGATGAGGGCGCCCCCGACATTCACAGCGATGATTGTTCCGGGCCAGTTGACGACGACCGGCACCACATAGTTCATGCCGAAGTAGCTGATCTGCTCGCCGGACATGACCTGCTTATCCGGCAATTCCGCCACGGGGATATTGAAGTAGCTGCCGATCAGCGATGCCAGTAGCACCAGCATGGCGCCGCGCGAGCTTAGGCCGATGCGCATATAAGTGAAGCGAAGCGCCCCGAGCTCGAGCAGCGCAACCACCAAAAGGAACAGTGCTGCCAGGATGGAAAAGAAGGGGAGAGTGAGCGGCAGATAATGCGGCTGGCTGGGCGACATGGCCTGGCTACCGGTTGTGAGATTGGCCGCAGCATAGCGCGACGCCCGGTACGGCACCAGCCGGCAATCCCGCGGCACTCGTGACTCTGTCGCACGACGCACGGTGATTACACCATCTATAGTCGTGCGGCAGATTCGCTCGCAACGCTTTGCTACAGCGCGGCGCGGTTTTCGGGGCACTTTGACCGCAGCGACGTTTGCGATGAGGCGGCGATGCCTTAGCTGTCAGCTCCCTGTTGGTTGTTATGTTGGACCGATCCTACGGAGAAATCCGAAAGTCAGTTGGCCTCACCGCTGTCCCGCATGATCTGTTGCAATCTCACGGCGCCATGTCAGGATTTGTCGGAGATAAACTTTTATGTCGAGAACGGTATCAAGCAGACGCTGGCTATGTTCCTTGACACGGGAGACGATCGGCGCTGCGAAGAAACCGTGCGAAACATCTTCTTTGTGACCGAGACGCATGGACATCTGCCTGTTCGGACCAATCCAACGCCGACAACAAGCGGGAACATTGCCCGGGTCTTGACGCACACCGTGCTATGGTGATGATCGAACCAGGCGTCGGCGATGGTCATTTAAGCTTGTGTCGTTGTGTCCGATAGAAGCATGCGACCAGACGCCTGTCGGCTCAGGACAGGGCCGTCCTGCGCGACCTTTTCGTCCGGTGCCTCCACCATGTTCTGACGGCGCCACGCATTGGGACTCAACCCGACCACGGCTCGGAATACCCGAGAATAATGCGCCTGGTCAGCGAAACCGCAGGAAAGCGCAATCTGGGCCAGCGGCCGTTCCGACACCAGCATCAATTGTTGCGAGCGTCTCACTCGTCGCCGATGAATGTAATCAAGCAAGGTCGTGCCAAAGGTAGCCTTGAATGCGCGGGAGAAATGGCTTGCGCTTAGCCGCGCCTGGCCTGCACAATCCTGCAGCCGGATCTTCGAATTCAGCGACGCGTCGATGAACTCTTGCACCTTGCGGGCCTGCCACGGCACGAGACCATGTGCGGCAGGTGCGGTGGGCCGCTCACTGATCGACGGGTCGTCGGCCTCGCCGTGCAGCATTGCCGCCGCCACCTTGATGAGTGACTTCGCCTCTGCCTGATCTTCGTCCCAAATTCGTAAGGCAGCATCGAGAAACCTGCTCGCCATTGCCACCGATGATTGCTCGGGCAGCGGAGTCAATCGCTGAGAGCAGCGGTCATCGATGTCGTAATTGCGGATCGGTCGAGAGACGCCCATGTTGATCTTCCCAAGAGACTTATCTTGCAGTCGGGTCGGCTGCCTCCCTGCCTCCGCCCGGGAACCGGTTCATCCCGATGTCCCGAGCTAACTTGCCCCTCGTCGTTGTTTGAGAACGGGTGGCTCCAATCCCTCAGATTGGGGGCAGACGTTCTGACACGAGGGTTGACGGGCCATGCCGCCAGCTCTTTGCAACGGTCCTCTGCCAGCACCTCACCCTGAGGGCGTAGCAAGCGATGATCGGCTTGACGTCCGCGCTGGCTTGGCGATCGGTTGCACCGAAGCGCCCGGGGCGATTTTCTGCAGATTGCCAACAATCACGCTGTCCGCCGCCGTGACACCCTTGGTAATCACAATGCGATCGCCATAGGTCGCGCCGATCGAAACCATTCGCTGATCTGCCTTACCGTTATCTGCCACGTAGACGTACTTCCCGAGCTGGTTCGAACCCAGCGCCACCTGAGGCACCAGGAGCGCATCGGGCTGATCCGCCACGTGCAGGCGGACACGCACGAACTCGCCGGGCAACAAGCTGTGGTCCGGATTGGCGATGGTCGCGCGCGCCACGATGGTGCCGGTGTTCCGGTCGACCGTGTTGTCGAGGAAGGTCAGAGTCCCTTGGTATCGCCGTCCGTCCTGGTCGGGAATCGTCACCTCTGCCGCGATCGTTTTCCCCCGGTACTCGCCGAGGCGGTCGAGGTCGGTCTCGCTTGGATTGAACGTGACGTAGATCGGATCAAGCTGCACAAGCGTATTGAGCCTGGTGCCCGCGGCATTGATCAGCGTGCCCTCATGCACCTGGCTCCGCCCGAGGCGACCCGCGAACGGCGCTGTGATCTGAGTGTAACCCAGATTGAGCGTCGCAGTCTCGACCGCCGCCGCGTCTGCGGCGAGCGTCGCCTGCGACTGGCGGAGCGTGCTCGTCGTTTGGTCGAACGCGTCCTGCGTCGCCCATCCGTCCTTGCTCAGCGTCGCGGTGCGATGTTGCGAGATACGCGCATAATCAAAGCCGGCGGCGTCGCGGCGTGCTTGCGCGCTCGCTTGATCAAGCGCTGCCCGATAATCGCGTGGGTCGATCTGATACAGAAGTTGGCCTCGAGTAACGTCCGCGCCATCGCCCACCGGCCGGGCGGCGAGATACCCCGTGACTTTCGCTTCAAGAGTGACATTCCGGATCGCCTCCGTCGTGCCCACGAAGTCGAGGTATACGGGCACCGTTCGCTGGTCCACTGCGGCCACCGGTACCGGCATCGGAGGCGGGCGGCTCACCACCGGGGCGCGCGTGACGCCTTGGCTGGAGCTGGCCAGCAATGTGAACCCGACAGCAACCAGAGCGACGGCGGCGGTGCCCAGGCCGGTAGTCTTCAAGGAAAAGCTCATGACCTTCGTCCTTCAGGGGGTCAATCGCCGATGGCGCTTTCGAAGCGGCGCTGGCTGACGGATTGTGCATGCGTGGAAGCCCCGCCTTCGCGCAGCCGTTCGATCACCGCGTAGAACACCGGCACCAGGGCAAGCCCGAAAACCGTCGCCGCTAACATGCCGCCGACGACCGTGGTGCCGATCGACTGTCGACTGCCCGCCCCGGCACCGGAGGCCACCATCAGCGGCGCGCTGCCAAGAATGAAGGCGAAGGCTGTCATCAGGATCGGCCGCAGCCGGAGCCGCCCGGCCTCCATCGCCGCGTCGACGATGCCAGCGCCGCGCTCGCGCAGTTGCTTGGCGAACTCGACGATAAGGATTGCATTCTTCGCAGCCAGCCCGATCAGCATGACAAGGCCGATTTCCGAATACACGTCGAGCTGCATCCCGCGGATCCACAGCGCCAGCACCGCGCCGAACAGCGCGAGTGGCACGGAGAGGATCACCATGAACGGCATCGACCAGCTCTCGTACTGCGCCGCCAACACCAGGAACACGAAGACCAGCGCGAGGGCGAAGACGATCGGCGCGGTCGATCCTGCTTTGAGCTCCTGGTACGCGATGCCGGTCCACTCATAACCAAAGTCGGCCGGTAGCGACTCTTGTGCTGCCCGCTGCATGGCAGCGATCGCCTGTGCAGAGCTGTAGCCCGGCGCGGGTGCCCCATTGATCAGGGCGGATCCATAGACATTGTAGTGCGATACGTATTCCGGTCCGACCGTTGGACGCAGCGTGCCGAGCGTATCGAGCGGGATCATCTGCCCGCCCGCGTTGCGCACATAGAGACGTGACAAATCCGTTGCGCTCGCGCGGGCATCCCGCTCGGCCTGCATCGTCACGCGGAAGGTCCGTCCGAACAAATTGAAGTCGTTGACGTAGAGCGAGCCGAGATAGATCTGCAGCGTGTTAAACACGTCCGACAGGTTAAGCCCGAGAACCTTCACCTTCGTCCGATCAAGGTCGTACTTGTACTCGGGTGTCGAGGTGCCGAAGGTGGTAAAGAGCTGATGCGGATCGAGTTCGGGCTGTTGGCGGGCCTTTGCCAGCAGCGCTTGGGTCGCATCGTTCAGCGCCTGCGAGCCGCGTCCCGTCAAATCTTCAACTTCGAATTCAAACCCCCCAGTCGTGGAGATGCCAGGGATCGACGGTGGGTCGAAGCTGAGGCTGATCGCATCGGAGATCGCCAACAGTTTCGGGCGCACGGTCTCGATGATGTTGGCAGCGCTGAGTCTGGCGCCGCGCTGATCCCACGGCTTCAGGATGGCGAATTCCACCCCAGCGTTGGACTGATTGGCGCCTGTCAGGAAGTTCGTGCCGGTGACCGGGACCACATCCTGCACTCCGGGCTGTGCGGCCAGGATCCTATGCACCTGCTCCGCCACCTGCTCCGTCCGCTGCAGGGATGCGCCGTCGGGCAGTTGGATGACCGCGAAGAAGTAGCCCTGGTCCTCGACCGGCAAGAACCCAGCTGGGATCCGCGAGTAAAGTCCATAGGTGATCACCAGTACGCCCGCGAACACGGCAAGCGCACCCCACCGCGCCGCGATCAGCCAACGGACGGCCCGCGCGTACGCTTCTGCCGCGCGCGTGAAACCGGCATTGAAGGCGCGGAAAGGTAGAAAACGGGGGGCCGGGCGATAGCGCAGGAGCACCGCGGCGAGAGCCGGGCTGAGCGTCAGCGAGTTGAAGGCGGAGATCGCGACGGAGATCGCAATCGTCAGGGCAAACTGGTTATAGAGCCGGCCGACGACGCCCGGCAGAAATGCCACCGGTACAAAGACCGCCATCAGCACAGCGGTCGTTGCGACGATCGGACCGGTGACCTCCTTCATCGCAGTGATTGCAGCCTGCACCGGTGGAAGCCCGCGTTCGAGCTGGCGTTCCACGTTCTCGACCACGACGATCGCATCGTCGACGACGAGGCCGATCGCCAGAACAATGCCGAGCATGCTTACCATATTGAGCGAGAAGCCGGCTGCCAGCATTGCCGCCAGCGTAAAGATCAGGGAGACCGGGATGGCGATCGCCGGAATGATCGTGGTGCGCCAGCTTTGCAGGAACAGAAACACCACCGCGATCACCAGCGCGAGCGCCTCGGTAAGCGTCACCATCACGTCGTGCATCGAGGCCGCGACGAACATGGTCGTGTCGTACGGGATCCGCCAGGCAAGACCCGGAGGGAATCGGTTGCCGAGCCGCGCCATCTCGGCCTTTACTTCGTGCTCGACCTGCAGAGCGTTCGATCCAGGCGTCTGGTAGACGGCGACGAACACAGTGGGCCGATCGTTCAAACGCGCACTTGACGTGTACTGCAAAGCCCCGAGCTCGATGCGCGAGACATCACGCAGGTGAACCACGGCTTCGCTTCCGGTCCCGGCGCGGACAACGATCTCGCCGAACTGCGCGGGATCGCTCAGCCGGCCGAGTGCGTCCACCTGATATTCGAACATGGTGCCGGCCGGTGCCGGCGACTGCCCAAGCTTGCCTGCGACAACCTGGACGTTCTGCTCGGCAATGGCGTTCTGCACGTCCGTCGCGGTGATGCCGAGTTCGGCCAGCCTGTCGGGGTCCAACCAGACCCGCATCGAATACCGACGCTCGCCAAAGATGGTCACGTCGCCCACGCCGGGCAGCCGCTTGAGCGGATCGACCAGCTGCAGGTACGCATAGTTGCTGATATTGACGAGATCGACAGAATTATCGGGAGAATACAGCGTGACACCCAGCAGGATATCCGGATTCTTCTTGCTGACGGTGATGCCCGACTGATTAACGATGGCGGGCAAGTCCCCCTGCGCCTGGGCGACGCGGTTCTGCACATCCACCGCCGCGATATCGATCGGGTAGCCGACATTGAACGTGACGGTGATGGTCGAGCTGCCATCATTGGCGCTGACCGACGACATGTAGGCCATGCCCTCCACGCCGTTGATCTGCTCTTCCAAGGGCGTGGTGACGGTGTGGGCGACAACTTCGGAGCTGGCACCTGGGTAGGTCGTGGTCACCACCACCTGTGGTGGGGTGACCTCCGGCAGCTGCGCGACCGGCAGGAAACGGTACGCCACCACGCCCGCCAGCACCATGACGATGGCGATGGAAGCCGCGAAAATCGGGCGGTGAATAAAGAAGTTCACCATTTCGGTATGGCCTTGCGAACGGGGTGGCTCTCGGCTTGGCTCCGCGCTATATGGGGGTGACTGATCGGTAACACCCCCGAAAGGTGTGAACGGTCAGTAACATAATCGAGAGCAACCCGTCATGGCCGCGCCGGGCGTCAAGTTCGCTGGCGATTCGCATACCCCCATGCCGCCTCGTGCGCGCATTCTCGTGGTCGCGCGGGAATTGTTCTACCGCCGTGGCATCCATGCCGTAGGCGTAGATGCGATCGCCGAGGCGGCGGGCACCAACAAGATGACGCTCTACCGGCATTTCGAATCCAAGGACGAGCTCATCGCGGCATGCCTGCGGGAATTCGCGAGCGAGGTCGATTTGGCATGGGACGCGATCGCAGCCGCGCATCCGGGCGACCCGAAGGGAGAGTTGATGGCCTGGTTGCAGCACATTGGCCAATGGTTCATCGGCGAAGCCGGCCGGGGCTGTGCGCTTGCGAACGCCGCGATCGAACTGCCGGACCCGGATCATCCCGCGCGTCGGGTGGTCAGAGAGCACAAATCTGCAATCCGCGAACGGCTCGTCAGGCTGTGCCGGGATGTCGGCTTGCGTGACCCGGAAGCGGTTGCCAGCCAGGTATTCCTGCTATGCGAAGGCGCTCGTGTTGCCGCTCAGAGCCTTGGCTTGACCGAGCCGCTAACGCGCGTTCCGATTCTGCTTAAGGCTCTCGTCGAGGAGCACGCGCCGCGCGATGCAGCCTCCCGCGGGACGCGGCATCGTCGGTCGCGACAGACCTGAGGCCTCCGAAAAAACGGGCATCGCGCTTGGTTTGGCCGATGTCGTTCGACATTGAACGCTCGGACTCGCAAGGCGGTAGCACCAATGGCTTAGCAACAGTCTTTGGGAATACTGCTGATATCTAACCTGCGATCGTTGCCCGTTGTGCGACATCAAACGTGAGACAAAGTTTCTTGCAGCGTTCGAGTCACTTTGGTTGCCAACCGCGAAGATCAAACGTCGGACGGCGATTGCGGGCGCTGTCGTCGAGCCTCAACATTACACACGCCGCACCGTCCTCAGAGTCCCATCGTTAACGCCAATCGTGAGACTGCGTGCTCCTCTGGGTCTCAGGTTAAGTGTCGCTCACATCACCATTCGAGGAAAATCCCAGCGTTAAGCGTAGGCCGACAACAAGGGGCGAGATCCGGCGACCCGTCGTTGGATCTCACACGCACCGGCAGCGGAGAACCGGCAACGGACCGGCTCATGCACAATTCACTTGCGACTGCGACGCACTCGCAATAACGTCCCTGCCGGCTCGGGCGATCGGCTGGAGGTTCTCATGGCTGTATCAGGCGTGCGTGGCCGCTGTGGTGCCGAACAAATCGACGAGGCGGCAGGCTGGGCTGTCAGCGTGGTTCGGCGGTCCCTGCATGGTGTAAGGGACTGCAAGACGCCCGCGCCGCGAAACTTGCGGGCCTTCCTCACTGATTTAGAGACGGTCGGCGCCTTGTTCCGAAATGCTCAGGAAGCAATGCTCACGCTGCAAAGTTCGGGCCTGCGGGTGGCGCCGCCCGGGACCTTGGCGATGACGTGCCATGAGCGGTGCCTGCTGCGGGCAACTGCCGCCGCTCAGGCCGAGAATGACGTGCTGGTCGACAATAACATTTTCAAGCTGGCGCCGCACCCCAAGGCCCGCCCACTTCTCACCGCCGCAGTCACGGCACTGGCTACGACTCTCGGCTCGTCGGGGCATTGGCTCGTCCCACCCGTCCTTCCGGCGGCCGCTCTACGAGTGGCGCAACTGCACGGCCTCAACCTCGGAACAATCAGCGTCGCTTGGCCGCAGTGTACCAAACGCGGCTGTTCGCCTCATTGATGAACGGTCCGAGCATCAGCAGTGCCGAGCGATGCTGGGGTGGAATCGCCCGCAGCTCCGCGATCGGAAACCTCATGGGCTTCACTGCACGCAGGTCAGCCAGTGAGCTGGGCAAACAGCGCACCGTGACTCTTCCGGTTGTCGCCGCACCTGTGGGTGTGGCAATGCTCGTGGCTCGAGAGCCGGCATGTCGGGGCACTGGCTGCGGATATGCGTAACGCAAGTCTTAAGGAGACGTTTAACTCCGCTGGATCGATGAACTGATGCGGTGGAAAAGCTTCCTGGTTCTTGTCCTCTTTGTTGCTGGATGCCTCGCGTTCGGTGGAGGGTATGGTGCTCTCGCACAATCCACCTATCATGGTGATCCAGCTCGGACCGGGCGCTACATCGTGCCGCGATTGACCTGGCAACGTGCCTCTCAGATGCATCTGGATCATTCATTCGATGGGAGGGTACGAGGGCAAATACTCGCGCAGCCGCTTTTTTGGCGCGCCCCCGGTTCACCGCATGGCCTGGTAATTGTCGCCACCGAAGCAGACTTGGTCTATGGCCTTGATGCCGTAACCGGTCGAACGGTCTGGCGGACGGTTCTTGGTGCGGCCGTTCCAGGATCTCTGCTTTCGTGCGGTAACATTGATCCCGTGGGAATAACCGGCACGCCCGTTATCAGTCCTCGCGCTGCCGACCTCTACGTCGACGCACTCATTGATGAGCAAGGTACGGTGCGTCATCGCACCTTCGCGCTGCGTCTCAGCGACGGGGCAGTTGTCCCGGGATGGCCGATCGATCTCGAGGCCGGTCTCGCTGACCAACGTATCCATTTCGACTCCAGCCTGGAAAACCAGCGAGGCGCTTTGGCGCTCGTGGACGGGCGAGTCTATGTCCCGTTCGGCGGCAATTTTGGCGATTGCGGCGATTATCACGGAGCCGTCGTTGGTCTCGACGTCGCGCCGCCGCGTGTCTTCGGTGCGTGGATCACGCGCGCAGCCAAGGCCGGGATCTGGACGCCCGGAGGTGTCGTCTCGGATGGGCGGTCTTTGTTCGTCGCAACCGGGAATGCCGTGCCAGGGAAGATTTGGGGCGACCAGGAAGCCGTCATCCGCTTGCCGCCCGATCTGCGTCAAACCGCTGATCCACGTGATTTCTTTACGCCAACAGATTGGCATCGATTGGATGAGCGCGGGACCGAACTCGGCGGGGCGAACCCGATTCCGATCGATGTCTCAGGCCCGCTGGGCGTTCGGGCGTTGCTTTTGCAATTGGGCAAAGACGGCAATGCCTACCTTCTCGATCGCACCGACCTGGGCGGCCTCGGCGGTGCGCTGTTGGTCAAGCGCGTCGCGAACAGCGCGATTATCACAGCGCCCGCTGCGTGGCCGACCGCAGGCGCCACGGTCGTGGTGTTCGCTACCCCGGCTGCCAAATGCCCTGGCGGCGATACGGCCGGCCTCGCGGCGCTGCTGGTCGCCGACGCGCCTCGCCTGGACGTGCAGCCAATCTGGTGTGCGGCGCTGAATGCCGTACGCCCGGTGCCGATCATTACGACCACTGATGGGCATTCCGATCCAATCGTATGGGTCGCGGGCGGTGCCGGTGACGATCGCCTGCACGCGTTCCGCGCCGACACGGGCGGGGTCGTGTTTGCCGGCGGAACCGCGAG
>JASHVB010000132.1 GCA_030039695.1 Acetobacteraceae bacterium | reverse complement strand
GTGGTCCTGATCGTTGGCCCGCGCCGCGCCGGCAAGACAACGCTCGTCCGAAACATGGGAGAAGCCGGGCCGACCTATATCCCACTAGATGATCAGACGATCCTTGAGGCGGCTCAGTCCGATCCCGCCGGTTTCATCCGCGGCCTCGATCGGGCCATCATCGACGAAATTCAGCGCGCGCCTGACGTGCTGCTGGCCATCAAGAAGACGGTCGATGAGCACGATCGGCCAGGTCGCTTTCTGCTCGCCTACTCGGCGAATGTCCGGACTGTGCCGTGGGTCGCCGACAGCCTGGCCGGCCAGATGGAGACCATCCAGATGCTACCGCTCGCAAGAGCCGAGGTCGAAGGCCGGACGCCGAATTTCCTGGAGCGTCTCTTCGCAGGAAAGCTCCGGAGCCAGCGGGAGGCAGTCCTTGGCGATGATCTTGCCCAGCTTGTCCTCCTCGGCAGTTTCCCCGAAGCGATCAGTCGCGACAGCGAACGGCGGCGGCGGGAGTGGTCGAGGTCCCATCTCACGTCGGTGCTGACGCGCGATCTGCGGGATATCGCTGACGTCGAAAAGCTGACGGAACCGCCGAAATTCGTAAGGCTGTTGGCGAGCACTCGGGCCAGTTGGTCAACTATTCGCAGTTCGGCGCCGGCATCAACGTCAGCCACAAGACGGGGCAGCGTTATGTCGGGCTGCTTGAGCAGGTCTTCCTGGTCGCGACGGTGCAGCCCTGGTTCACCAATACGCTCAAGCGCATCGTCAAGACGCCGACACCGCACTTCCTAGATTCCGGTCTGCTGACGACCGTGCGCGGCCTCTCCTTCGACGCGGTCAAGACACACCGCGGCACGTTCGGCGCGCTGCTCGAAAGCTTCGTGTTCGCCGAAGTTCTGAAGCTGATGACGGCCTCTGGCCTGCGGCTGACGCTCCACCATTTCCGGGATCGGGATGGGCGCGAGGTGGACATCGTCCTGGAGCGTGACGACGGAACAATCGTCGGCATCGAGGTCAAGGCCGGCGCCACGGTCAAAGCCGGTGATTTCGGCGGTCTGCGGGCCTTGGCCGAGGCTGGCGGAGACCGCTTTGCCTTCGGTGTCGTCCTCTACGACCGCGCGGACGTCGTGCCGTTCGGCGACAGGCTGGCGGCGGTGCCGGTGTCGAGCCTCTGGGATTGAGAGGGGCTGACGAACAAGGTGGGCAAGGGAGCGTCGCGTGGGGCTACATAAGAAGTGGTGCGAAGCCACGAAAGAAAGCGACAAGCGGAAGCGCTATTGGACGTATGTCGAAAAGGACGGCGGTCGAAGGGCAGGTTAAAATGCTCCGAAGGCAGGGCTTCCGCGCGATTGTTCGGTGAAGGGCGTCGCCGCCAGGCACCTCACCCGATCAACGCAGAGGAAAAAGCTGCCCCAGTGTGGGCCGGGGCAGCGCAGGTGTGTATCGAATTCGGGTTCAAGAACCAGCCGCACTATGCCCAGCCGCTGGTTGCATTATCGTTTCGTGCGGATCAGTGGGGTGACCCGTGCCGGTGGCAGATCGTGGCCGGACGGGAAGGACTGTTGCCGCACCGTTCGCTGTCGCGCCGGGCCGCAGCCATGATGAGAGCCCTGTCGGCCCGAGTTCCGGCGCGCGCTCGAGGGACATCGCACGCCTGGAGCCGTTCGTGGCACCACGCTAAGGGCATACTGGATCGCAGGCGACCCACCTGACTTCAAGCCGCCCGCTCAGTGTGACAAAATCGGCACCAGACAAGCACAAAGAACACAGGGGAGGCAGCCCATGGCGACCCAGCCGCTCAGCTACGCTCATGGCGGTTCCGCAACGCCGCTGCGGCATGAAACGATCGGCGTCTGTTTCGATAACGCCGCCGCGCGCTGGCCCGACCGCGACGCCTTTGTTGTCTACGATCAGGGCGCCCGCTTCACCTTCGCCGAAATGAAGCGCGCGGTGGACCAGCTTGCCGCCGGCCTGATCGCTCTGGGATTGCAGCCGGGTGACCGCATCGGCATCTGGTCGCCCAACAACGCCGCATGGGTGTTGACGCAATATGCCACCGCCAAGGCGGGGCTGATCATGGTAAACATCAACCCGGCGTATCGCCTTGCCGAGCTGGAATATGCGCTGAACAAGGTGGAATGCCGCGCACTCATCGCCGCCGACCGATTCAAGACCAGCGATTATCTCGGCATGTTGCGCGCATTGGCACCGGAGATCGACAGCAGTGCGCCGGGTCGGTTGCAGTCCGAGCGCCTGCCGCATCTGCGCCTGCTGATCCACATCGCCGACACCAACGAGCCTGGCTTTCTGCGCTTCAGCGACGTGCAGCGCCTGGGTGGCGCGGCGGAATTTGCGCGGATGGAGGAGCTGGCCGAGATCCTCCAGCCGGACGATCCGATCAACATCCAGTACACCTCCGGCACCACCGGTTCGCCCAAGGCGGCAACGCTGACCCACCACAATATCTTGAACAACGCGTTCTTCACCGGCGAATGCATGCGCGTACTCGAAGGCGACCGTTACTGTATGCCGCTTCCCCTCTATCACTGCGGCGGCATGGTCTGTGGCAGTTTGCTCGGCGTGGTGCGCGGCGCGACCATCGTCTACCCCTGCGAGGGGTTCGACACGATGGCGCTGCTGCACGCGCTGCAGGACGAGCGCTGCAACGTTCTGGGCGGCGTGCCGACCGTGTTCATCGGCATGCTGAACCACCCCGAATTCCCCCGCTTCGACGTCAGCCGACTGCGCAAGGGCCTGATCGGTGGCGCCCCCTGCCCCGTCGAGATTATGCGGCGACTGATCGATGATCTGGGTATGCGCGACATCTGCATTGTCTATGGCATGACGGAAACCTCGCCGGTTAGCGTGCAGACCGTGCCCACGGACACGCTGGAGCAGCGCGTTTCGACAGTTGGCCGCGTGCAGCCGCATGCCGAGGTGAAAATTGTTGACCTGCAAGGCCGCACCGTGCCGCGTGGCGTGCAGGGCGAGATCTGCACGCGTGGATATCTCGTCATGCAGGGCTACTGGAACGGCGCCAAGGAAACGGCGGAAGCGATCGACAGAGCGCGCTGGATGCACACTGGCGATCTCGGAACGATGGACGAGAACGGTTACGTCGCAATCACCGGCCGCAGCAAGGACATGGTGATCCGCGGCGGTGAGAACATCTATCCACGCGAAGTGGAAGAGTTCCTGCACGGACATCCTGCGGTCGCCGACGTCCAAGTCTTCGGCGTGCCAGACGGCGTTTATGGCGAGGAGCTCTGCGCCTGGATCAAACTGAAGCCGGACGCGACAGCGACCGAGGACGAGATCAAGACTTTCTGCCGTGGCCAAATCACCCATTTCAAGATTCCGCGCTACGTGCGGTTCGTCGAGAGCTATCCGATGACGGTCACCGGTAAGGCGCAGAAGTTCATCATGCGCGAGATGATGGTGAAGGCACTGGAGTCCGAACGAGAAAAGGCGGTGGTCTGATCCCTGGCGGCTCCATATCGAGTTCATCGCCGGGCGATGCGGACCGAGCACGCCGTCGGTCCGGCGCAGAACGCGCCGAGCAACACGCTGGACGGCTACACCGGTACGCGATCTACCCCGGGCTTATGTGCGACGATCCCGCACCGTGCCGCCGGGTTGGCCAGCACCGTGGCCGGACCTGGTCTCGAATGGCCGCAGGCTATCACGCAAGCTGTGCTGTCCGGGACGCCCAAGCCGCCGGCGAAGTTACCAGAGGCCCGGCAACCGGTGGCCTCGCTGGTGCGATCCGTGTTGAGCATCCGCGCCAACATGGCCGGCGATGCCCATCTCAGCGCCGGACGGCTGATGCCGTTGGATCGCGTGACCGCATGCGTCGAGCAGATCAAGCAGCGTCTGTCTCTCGCCGGTTAGGTTGCTCGCGCATTCCCAACCGCATCAAAGGCGCGCAGCATGCGGAGAGCGGATCAGGCGGAGGCAGTCATGACCACCAAACACCCCGACGGCGAACCCTGGCAATGGCCAGAGGGAACCTGGCGTAAGATCGTCGGCCGCGCCCGCGCAGGACGCAGCCTGAAGCCGCGCGCCTGGCCGGACGGCGCGCGCTGCGCAGTGGCGATCAGCTTCGACGCCGATCACGAAACAATCCCATTGCGCGACAGCGACGAGAGCCCGATGCGCATCAGCCAGGGCCAGTACGGCCAGCGCCAGGCGACGCCCCGCATCCGCGCTCTGCTGCAGCGCGAGGCGATCCCCGCGTCATTCTTCTATCCGGCGGTGTCGGCGCTGCTGCACCCCGAAGAAGTGCGCGGCATCGCCGATGACGGGCACGAGATCGGGATCCATTCGTGGATTCACGAAGCGAACACGACGCTGCCACGCGAGGCGGAACGCGACCTGACATTCCGCGCCGCCGAGACACTGTCGCGCATTGCCGGCCGCGATCCGGTGGGCATGCGGACCGCGAGCTGGGATTTCTCTGTCAACACGATGGACATTATCCGTGAGCTGAAGCTGTTGTACGACAGTTCGCTGATGGCAGACGATGATCCGTATGAGCTGATGGATGCTGGCGAGCCGACGGGCATTGTCGAGCTGCCGCCGGAATGGATCCGTGACGATGCGGTGTACTATAATTTCGTGCGATTTTCCGCGCTGCGGCCGTATACACCGCCGTCGGCAGTGGAGGAGATATTTACCGCTGAATTCGACGGCGCGTGGGAGGAGAGCGGACTGTTCCTGTTGACGATGCACCCGCACATCACCGGCCATCGCTCGCGCATGCCGGTGCTGGAGCGGCTGATCAAGCATATGAAGGCGCGCGGAAGCTGCTGGTTCGCCACGCATGCGCAGATCGCGCAATGGTGCAAGGATAACGCCATGTAGTCACACACCTCCCGCGCCGAAGGCGGACGGGGTGTAGTGGGCTGCGCCTGCCCCAACGCCCGGATCCGGTCCGCCACGCGGTCGGCTGAATGGTCAGCGATGGCCTGATGCCGCCCACCGTTGGACACACCGATCCGTCGCCCATCCGCAAGTTCGACATGGGCCAGCTCCGCCAACGGGCACTAACCACGCTGCATCGTCCTCGTGGTCCTGCAACACGTCAATCAGCGCCTCAGGATCGACCCGCTTCGCGTCACCGAATACGCGATCCGCAATGTCGCGTTGCCGAATATGATGAGACAGGCCAATCACGAAAAATCATAATGTTCGGATTGCGGTAGATTCTGAGACGCTGCCGTTTATCCGAAATTTTTGGCCGGACTTGATGCCATACATCATGTTGACCCGGCAGATGTGTTTCCTGGGTTGCCTGGGTCAATCAGGCAACCACGTAATGAACAAGGGATCCGGCAGGATCGAGTGCGCGGTTCGGCAGCCGTTCGACGACGATCCTGACCGCGCCTTCGTCAGCCACGATCTGCTCAAGCTTTGCTCAGCCGCAGCGTTGCGGGTACCGGCGATTGTGTTCGCCGTCTCCCCAGGAGGCCCCGTCTCCTTTACCGTTGCCGGAGGCTCAGCGACCGATCGGCTAAGGCGCTAAGGACAGTTCGACACGTCTATTCTGCGCACGGCCCGCCGGCGTGTCGTTCGACGCGACTGGGTCCGCTTCACCAAATCCCTGCGCCGAGATGAGAGTAGGGTCTACGCCCTGCGAGATCAGAAACTGCATGACAGCGTCGGCACGCTTCTGCGATAGCTCTTTGTTGGAGGTCACGCCCTGTCGCCGCAGCGCGGGGCCAATGGGAGCATTGTCAGTGTAGCCGCTCACCAGGAGATGGTGCTGCTGGGTCGGCGCCAGTTTGTGTGCGAAGCCTGCGATGATCCGCTGTCCCTGCGGACGCATCTTCCAGCTCCCCGACTCGAACAGCAAGTCACTGTTGGCGACATATTTGATCGCCCCGACGAGCCGACTGTTCTGCTGCTGGGAGGCGGTGAGCTGCGCCTGGAGCTGCTGATTTTGCGCTTGGAGCTGCTGATATTGTGCCTGGAGGGCGTCGTAGTCGCTTTGCCAGACACACCCCGTCAGGACCGTGGTCGAGAGCAGAGAAACAATCAAGACCCGGTAGTTTGCGGGCTTGGTCATCTTCGTATCCCCCCGAATAATTGTCCAATCGTTTCGGACAACTTGCGGTCTGGCAACCGACCTCCGGTTGTATTTGGTCACACACTCGTGAACGTCATGTGGTCGCACATTTTCGCGTTGACCGACCGGGATCGGCGGCCAATCACGAACATGCAGACCGCTGTGGCTAAGGCTTCTGGCAACACCAGGGAACGCTGAATTCCGAGCTATGAAATGCTAACGTCGCAGAAAGGCGCTTCGTCTGATCGGAAGGTGTCCACATCGTGGCATCAGCCAACCCGAGTTCGAGCAGGTCTCAAGTTCGATCAAAGATCCTGCCACAGGCGCCACTCAAGCAAACAGTTGCCCAGCTGGCACAACCCGAACAAACAGTCGCGCCACCGATTCAAACCGTCACCCGACCCGTCTCTGTTCTCGAGAGGAAGTTCGCCTCTCAACTGATGGATGTCCTCATCCCCGCCGGCCCAATTCTGGCATCGGCAGGGTTTTGCTACAGGATGTTCTCACCGTTTCTGACGCTAACGGTTTAGGTCGTAACCCTTGGGGCTACGGTGCATCGCTTTCATCGCATGATCGCGGGAACGCTGAATAGGAGACAAGGGCTCGCGCAACATTGTCGGTGCTACCCGGCGTCGCCAGACTGGTCGTACCAGCAGTGGTGCTTATGAATTCGCTCGGCGATACGGTGCAGGATTTCTGCGGATTCGGTTTGATTTGGGCGTCCTCGAAGAGTCAGCCTTTTCGTCGCCCAGTAGGAGATAGCGGGCCATATCAGCAACCCACAGCGGACAGCCGGACTCAATCGGATCACAACACGGAAGCCTATCCACCCAACGTACTTCACCCTGTTGCCAACGATCGCCACCCGATCATCACTCTCAATGAGTGACTCCCCGACAACCTGTCCGATAGAGCGCCTAGCCGACAACCGCCGCCAAAAGAATCCTGCGAGCGGAGATGTCGTGATTGCCGCCGACGCTGTGGATCGCCTGGCCGATCCCGCATCGACAACGCCCAACGCCAGGCCACTTGTAGCTTGGAGAGGCGCGTTGCCGGTGGATCAAGCGGTTGGCAGCTTGGTCCCGAGGAGCTGCTCCACGGTCTCTCGCTTGTTCTGGATGTCTGAATCGGAGTCCCCGTATCTTAGCGCTATAGCCTGGAGCTGTGGGCTGGTGGCCTGGAACGCAGCCACGACGTCTGGGTCGAAGTGGCCTCCCCTGCCACCCACGATGATCTCGGCGGCCGCCTCGTGGCTCATCCCCTCCTTGTAAACGCGATGGCTGATGAGGGCATCGTAAACGTCTGCGACCGCCATGAGCCGGGCGCAGATCGGAATCTCGTCGCCGCCAATCCCATTGGGGTAGCCGCTCCCGTTCCATTTCTCATGATGATTTTGGGCGATCTCTTTGGCGCACCTCAGGAAGCCTACCTCGATCCCAAGCTCTCGCTCGGCGTGTTCGATGGTTTCCCGCCCTAGCACCGTGTGGGTCTTCATGATTTCCAGTTCGTCCGGCTCGAACTTGCCGGGCTTCAGCAGGATTCGATCTGGGATCCCGACCTTGCCTATGTCGTGCAGCGGCGCCGACTTAAAAAGGGTCGTGATATACGCGTCGGTCAACGTACTGGCGAAACGCGGATGATTGTGCAGGTGCTCGGCCAAAACCCGAACATAATGCTGAGTCCGCCGGATATGGTTGCCGGTGTCCAGGTCCCGTGTTTCAGCGAGCGATACGAGCGCCAGGATGGTTGCGTCCTGGACCGCTATGATTTCCCGAGTCCGTTCAGCGACCTGCTGCTCCAGAACGGCCGCCTTGTCACGGAGGAAATCGGCGCTGGCCTTGAGCCTTAGATGTGTCTCGACTCGGGCGAGTACGATGGGCGGGCTGATTGGCTTGGTGATGTAGTCGACCGCACCGAGCTGCAGACCCATCTCCTCATCTGCCGTGTCAGTTTTGGCGGTCAAGAAGATCACGGGAATGTCTCGCGTGAACGGCTCCTGCTTGAGGCGCCGGCACACTTCGTATGCGTCCATAGCAGGTATCATGACATCGAGTAGAATAAGGTCCGGAGGAGGATCGGAGCGGGCGACCACGAGCGCCTGCTCCCCGGCATTGGCGACCTTCAACCGGTAGCGGCCCTTGAGTAGGTCACACATGAGCTTGAGGTTGTGGGGCGTGTCATCCACAATAAGAATAACCGGACGCTCCAGGCTGGGCTCGATGCTCATTCGTTTGTCCCTCTCTCGCGAGGCGCCCTGCATCAGGTCGCGGTCTGGGCGTCGGCCGGTGCCGTCAATTGTTTGGCTCTGACGCTGTCAAGGATACGCTAAGCGGTGTCCAGGTCATAATTCCGGATCCCCTCCATCATCGAGTCATAGTCATCCGGATAGGCCCGCCGCAATACCCGAGCGTGTTCAATCGCCACCGTCTCGGCTTCAGGATAGCTGTCTGCGAGCAGCTTTAGGAGCCTACCGGTGATCTCTCCAGGCATTGTCGGGTCAAGTGCCCCGTCTGTGGTTGCAGACGTCATAGACCGATTTGGTAAGGTAACGAATGTGCCAGCGGGGCCCTCCCGCCGGCGATTGGTCATGGCGACGTCAGCCATGTTGGGGATGCCGGCGATCCTCCGTCCATCGCGCTCGGCCGCCAGCCAGGCACCGCAACTTCGCCGGGCAACACAATTCGGCGTCATCTATCTGCCGTTGCTGGTGATGCAGGAGCAACGGCTGATCGAGGCGGCCGCACGGGCGGCGCACCCCCCAGTGCCGCAGGTAAGTTGGCGACAGTTCAGCGGCGGCGTCGCGACGAATGACGCGCTGATCTCGGGCGGCCGCGACTTTGGTGCGGCTCACGTGCCGCCGAGCCTGATCGCCTGGGACCACTCGCGAAGAAATCTACGCATCAAGGCCGTCGCAGCCTTGGCCTCGGTGCCGTCGGACCCAGTCACCAACCGGTGGGGCGCTACCACGATCCGTGACTTCATCGCCGCCGAGCCACACAGCGCCGCCCAGCTCTACATCAAGGCACAGCGGTCCAATCTGAGCGTAGACTTTATCGAAAGGCTGTTGCGCGATCCGCGTATCCGTTACACGACGACGCCGCAGAGTGATGGCCTTGGTGAAGTTCCAGTACCGCACTGGTCAAATCGCCACGCTCCCCACGTCATGGCGGGACGTGTTCTTTCCTGAGCTTCCGGCACAGGCGGACTCTGCCGCCGCCGGTTGAGACGATCGCTATGTGTAGCATCCCCGGCGACAGCTGGCAGGCATTCGGGCCGAGAAACTTCGTCGGTATCCACGTGACGGGCGGATTTGTTATACAGCCGGGCCCTCATTGCCGGACACGAGCGGCCAAGCGGTCGAGTGACCCGCCCTTCAATGACCGCTGGTACTCAGATCGTCGTGGCTCGCCGCTCTGTCCATGCGCTCAGCGTGTTTATACACGCAAAGTCGGTCAGGCGAATCGAAAGCCTGATCGTCCACCTACCCACCGTGACGCACGCAGGCATGAGCCGGACGCGCGACCCGGCTCGGGTATAGAGGACGCCTTGCTTCGGCTGTCGGTCGGTATGAAAGCGGTGGACGATGTTAGGAACGACCGCAGGCACAGATTCTCAGCTTTGCGCGAATGATGAGATGGTACAACATGATGGATACCGTTCAGGTTGCATAGGTGACGCAACGAAGAATCGATGCCGTCGACGATCGACGCGAATCGATGGGACACGCCCGGCGAGATCAAAGCCAAGCGCGCGATGGGCCGCGGCGGCGGCAGCCCGACCCTCGCCGACATCCACGACGAGATCGTCAATGGTGGCCAACGCCAGGTCAGGTCCTCTATGACGTCCGTTCAGCGTGGCATATCCGGCCTGCATAGGATCCTCCGGCCATCCAGCCGGCCGGCGCGCGACGCTCCACGGCCGTGGAGCGCACGGTCCCTTGACACAAACGTGGATTATCGTTAGTAACTACGCGATCACGTATTTTACGGTTGACACTTGTATGACGCTTGGCAACCTCATCGCGATGCCGGATTGCGGTCGGGCATCTATTCGTCCCCGGGACAAGGAAGGTCCGATGACCGTTACCCGCCGTGCCTTGCTTGGCAACGCTGTCGCTGTTGGTGCGATCGGCCTTGCCGGCAGCGTTAAGGCGCAGTCGCCCGATCCGATCATCGTTGGCATCAGCGGTCCGTTGACCGGCCCGAACGCCCAGTACGGCGCGCAGTGGAAGGAGGGTTTCGACCTCGCGCTGGACACCACCGGGCACAAGGCCGGCAATCGCCGGCTGCAATACCAATTCGAGGACAGCCAATCCGATCCCCGCCAGGCAGTCGCTATTGCCCAGAAATTCACCGCCGACCCGCGCATCATCCTGGAACTGGGGGACTTCTCCTCACCCGCTTCGATGGCGGCATCGCCTATCTACCAGCGCGCCGGCCTGGTGCAGTTCGGCTTCACCAATTCGCATCCCGACTTCACCAAAGGCGGCGATTGCATGTGGAGCACCGCAATCAGCCAAGCCGATGAGCAACCGAAACTTGCCGAATATGCGATAAAGGACTTGGGGCTGTCGAAGCTCGCCGTGCTGCATCTCAACACCGACTGGGGCCGCACCAGCAGCGAATTGTTCGTCAAGGCGGCCAAGGCCAACGGCGGCACTGTTGTCGACGTGGAAGGCTACTTGCCGGACGAGAAGGACTTCCGCCCGACGCTCATCCGCGTACGCGACGCCGCGCCGACCGGCATTGTCCTGATCGGCTATTACAACGACGTCGCGCTGATCGCGCGGCAAGTTCGCGATCAAGGATTGAAGCAACCATTGGTCGCCGCCAGTTCAATCTACTCGCCGAAATTGATCGAGCTCGGCGGCGATGCCGTGAACGGGCTTTATACCCACTCCCCCTTCTCGCCGCTCAGCCCGCGGCCGGAGGTGCGAAGCTTCGTCGCACGGTTCAGGGTAAAGTACGGCAAGGACCCTGATGCCTTCAACGCCTACTCTTATGACGCGATGACCGTCGCGCAGTCTGTAATTAACCAGTTCGGCGCGACCCGGCCAGCGGTCCACGCCGGTTTTGCCAAGGTGAAGGACGTTCCCAGCGTGATCTTTGGCAAAATCGCCTTTAACCCGGTGACACGCCGCGTCGCCAACCCGCAATACGTCCATCTGATCGTCCGCAATGGTCAGTTCGTCCCGTGGGACGGCAAGATCAAGCCGGCTTGACCATCGAACGCCGCCAGCGGGTATTTTGGCCATGAGCCTAGGCTCGGTGTTCGACTATGCCATCGATGGCATCATCCTTGGCAATATCTATGCGCTGCTGGCGGTCGGCCTGGCGTTGATCTTCGGCGTCTCTCACCTGATCAATTTCGCGCACGGATCGGTCTACACGGTCGGCGCCTATATCGGCTGGGCGTGCTTGTTCTACCTGCACACGCCGCTGCCAGTGACCATGCTCATTGTACTGATCGGCTGCGGCGTGCTCGGCGTTGTCATCGAGCGGATCGGTCTGCGCCCGCTCGCCGGCACCGCACGGATCGCACCCTTGCTCGCCACTATCGGCATCGGACTGGTGCTGGACCAGCTCGTGCAGATTCTGGGCAGTCCAGACCCACGATCGCTGCCAAGCGCCTTGCCAAACTGGCGCTGGCAGATCGGCGGCGGCACCGTCGGAGCCCTCGACATTCTGATCGCTGCCGCCGGCCTGGTCAGTGCCGCCGTATTGTTTTGCTTCCTGCGCTTCACCAAGCTCGGCTGGGCGGTGCGCGCCACGGCGCAGGACCGCGAAGCCGCCATGCAGATGGGGGTGGATGCAAACAAGGTAAACGCCACCGTCTTTGCCGTCGCCTCGGCGCTGGGCGGACTGAGCGGCCTGCTGGTCGGTATGTACTACAACCATATCGATCCTGGTATGAGTTTCCAGGCAACGCTTAAGGGTGTGGTGGCCTTGGTGATCGGCGGCATGGGCAACGTGCCGGGTGCCGTGGCTGGTTCCTTGCTGCTGGGCCTAATCGAGAGCTTTGGTGTCGCATGGTTTGGTGCCGATTATCGCAATCTCTTCGCCTTCAGCGTACTGCTGTTGATCCTGGCATTACGGCCGGAAGGGTTGTTCGCACGGCGCCGCACCCTACCGCCTGAGCCGCTAACCGGCACATTCGTCGCGCCCAGCCGCCCCATCGAGATACCGCGCTGGAGTGTCGTTACCGCGCTGGCAATCGCGGCAGCATTGCCGTTCACCGGCGTGTCGGCTTACGTGCTTCAGGTCCTGGCCAACGCATGGCTGTACGGGCTGCTTGCCCTCAGCTTGACCCTGATCGCGGGAACACTCGGACAGGTTTCGCTTGGCCATGCAGGATTGCTGGCGATCGGCGCCTATGCATCGTCGCTGTTGAGCGTGAACCTTGGTGTGCCGGTCGCGGCGGCGATCCTGTTGGCCGGCATCATTACGGCCGGCCTCGGCACAGCGCTGGCGTTTCCCGCATTTCGTCTGCGCGGCCACTACGTTTCCGTCGCGACGCTTGGCATGGGGGAGATCGTCGCGCTGATCATCCTCAATTGGGAAAGCCTGACCCGCGGACCGATCGGCATCTCCGGCATCCCGCCGCTCGGCTTCGGCGATGTGACCTTCGAATCGGCGCAGTCGATCTACTGGGTTTCCCTCGCGACGCTGGCGGCGCTTGGCCTTCTGCAATGGCGGTTACTCAACTCGCATCTCGGCCGCACATTCCGGGCCGTGCGGGAGGACGATGTGGCGGCGCGCGCATTCGGGATCGGACTCAACCGCTACAAGGGCCTCGGCTTCGCGTTCGGTAGCCTGCTCGCCGGCATCTCCGGCGCTATGACCGCGCATGTCTTTTCCTACATCAACTACGAGACGTTCGATTCGCAGATCTCGATCCTGGCGCTAACCATGGTGATCCTTGGCGGCCTCGGCAACATCGCCGGTGCGGTGCTAGGGGCCGTCGCGCTCGTCGGCCTGCCCGAGGTGTTCCGCGCGACCGCCGAATACCGCGTGTTGATCTATGGTATCGTCTTGCTCCTGCTGATCCGCTTTCGCCCGCAGGGGCTTCTGGGCACGGTATAGATGATGACGCAGGCGCGTCTGCAAGTCAGCGACGTAACGCGACGGTTCGGCGGGGTTGTCGCCGTCGACGGGGTGACACTGCGTGTCGACGCCGGGGAGCTGGTCAGCGTGATCGGCCCAAACGGCGCCGGCAAAACCACGTTGTTCAATGTGATCTCCGGCCAAGACCGTGCAGACGCCGGCGATGTTCTGCTGGACGGAAACCAGATCGCTGGCCTGACGCCGGAACGCATCGCGTCGCTCGGCATTGCCCGCACATTCCAGCACGGGCGTGTGTTTGCCAACCTTAGCGTCATGGATAACGTCTTGATTGGGGCGCATCGGCGCCTCGCCGCCGCGCATCCACGTTTGGGGCCGCTGGCGGAACTCGCGTTGGGGCTGTTACGTCCACCCCACGTTCGCGCCGAGACGCAACGTCTGAAAGAGCAAGCGCTGAAGATATTGACGTTGTTCGGCGACCGCCTGACGCCGTGGGTGGATCAGCCTGCCTTTTCCCTGTCGTATGCCAATCGCCGGCGTGTCGAGATCGCACGTGCCCTCATGTTGCAGCCGCGCTTGCTGCTGCTGGACGAACCGACCGCCGGGATGAATCAGACCGAAACCGACGAAATGCTGCAGATCATTCAGACCGTGAAGGCGCAAAGCCAGACCATTCTGCTGATTGAACATAAGCTGGATCTGGTGATGCGCCTGTCCGACCGCGTTGTGGTGCTGGATAACGGTCGTACCATCGCCGAGGGCGCGCCCGAGACCGTGCGCCGGGACCCGCGGGTGATCGAAGCCTATCTCGGTCATGCAGCCGTCGGCACCGACCGCGCGCGCATTGCGGAAAGTGTGCCTTGACGCACGACACCGCGCTGCTGCGCCTATCGGGCATCAACACATTCTATGGCCCGGTCCAGGTACATTTCGACCTAAACCTTACGGTTCAGGCCGGTCAGGTCGTCTGCCTGCTGGGTGGTAACGCCAGCGGCAAGTCGACCACGATGAAGGTCATCCTGGGCTTAGTAAAGCCACGCAGTGGAAGCGTGAGTTTCGCGGGTGAGACCATCACCGCGTTGCCGACGCCACTGATTATTCGTCGCGGCATTGCCTCGGTGCCGGAAGCGCGGCGCCTGTTCCCCGCGATGACAGTGCGCGAAAACCTGCTGATGGGAGCCTATGGGCGGCGGGACCGGGCCGCGATCCACCAGGACTATGAAAGGATGCTGGAACTCTTTCCAAGAGTGGCTGAGCGCATCGCTCAACGCGCCGGCACTCTGTCCGGCGGCGAACAACAGATGGTCGCCATGGCACGCGCGCTCATGAGCCGGCCGAGATTGATCTGCATGGACGAACCGACCATGGGTCTGTCGCCACTCTATGTGGATCGCGTGCTGGAGTTGATCTCGGCTATCAACGCAGAGGGCACATCGGTCTTCATGGTGGAACAAAACGCCAGCCTTGCACTGCGGATTTCCCACTATGGCTACGTCCTGCGGTCCGGGCATATCGTCCTCTCGGCGCCTGCCGCAGACCTGCTGGGCAATGCTGCGATCCAAGACGCCTATCTGGGCGGCGAGCCGGAGGCCGCCTGAGTACCGCGTATTGCCGCGCCTGCTTGTGACGGTCAGTGTCGAGGCCGTGTTTGGTCATGCTTCGCCAACGGCCGCGGCTCTCCGTGCGAGCAACCGCGCCAGCGGACTGGCAGGCTTTGCGGCAACGCGTTCTGCGGCAAGAGCAGCGGCGAGATCATGCTCGCCGGCACGCAACGCAGCCTCGATCAAAGTCAGATCGATGACGTCGCGTTGCGCGTGGCTGCCACCGAAACGGTTCGCCCGGCTGCGCACCGGGCGGATCAGTGTCACGACGTCAGCATACCGCTCGTCGCCGAATGCCTGGATCGCGCATGTCAGCGCGTGCCCGGCATCGCGGGTAAAGCCGGCATTGTCGTCATCCCGCGTGATCGCCTCGCGTTGTGCCGCCAGCACGGCGTCGGCCAGATCGCGACGGCCGGCGCCGACGAAGGCCATCATCGCGTGCATGTCGTTGAACGCGTAATTTCCGGCGCCGGCTGCCGGGGCGAACGTGTCCGCGACGGTTTGCCAGCGATCGCCGACATCGACGCCACGCACATGCAGTCGCCACAGCAGCGCCGCGGCATCGATCATATCGATCATCACAGTCGAGCGGACGCCGTGGATCGGTCCGTCGAACAAACGCAACACCTCCGCGATGTCGCCGATCTCAAGGTAGTACAGCGCCAGATGCCACCAGTTGTGCACCGCGAAGAAATTGTCGCGGGTCCAGGCATCGGTGTCCGCGCGCATCCATGCGATGCCATCTTCGGTACGGCCGCGCATCTCCATCACGTGGGCCACCGCGTGCCAGGCCCAGGCATCACGGCGTTCTTGCGCCACGGCAGCGCGGCCAGCCGCCTCGGCTTCGTCATACGCCCCCATCTCTTCCAGGCCAAAGGCAAGCATGCCCAGAAGAGCGTGCCGCCCCGGCGTTTCGGCGGACCAGAACGGCAAGGCGCGCGCGATCCGGTCGCGTAACATACGAGCGTGGCCGGTGAAGAAATCGAGCTGATGCCCGACCTGCAACGCCAGCAGGTCACGCGGATGGTCGATGGTCACATCTTCCAGCACGCGTGCGGCCTGATGCCAACGGCCTTCCAGCAGGTGTCCGATTGCGGCGATGTGGCCGGCTTCCTGCGCCGTTACCGGCAGATCCTTCGCTGCCAACCATGATTCGCGCGCCGGGGACCGTGCCGGAGCTTCGGTGCTGAGCAGAAACAACCAGGCACGCAGCACATGGCCCATGGCGAACCCGGGCGCGGCTGCCGTCGCGGCTTCCGCCCGGGCGACCGGATCGCCCGCATAGAGGCTGAACTGAGCAAGCCCGTCCATGTAGGCTGTGGCCGCCGCGTGGTTCGCACCGGACAGCGGGTTGTCGCGGGTGTCTCGCAGGATCGTCATGGGTCGTGATCCCTTGGCGGTGGCAGAGCTGGCTTCATGTGGTTCACACCTCCCCCGCGACACCCAACGCATTCAGCAATTCGCCGCGCAGCGAGGCGAAGCGTGCGTCGGGCTTCCGCCGCGGATGCGGGAAATCCACGGGCACATCGTGTACCAGTCGGCCCTGCTCCATGACGAGGACCCGATCCGCCAGAACCAGTGCCTCATCCACATCATGTGTCACCAGCAGAACGGTCGGACGATCCCGCTCCACCAGCCGGAACAGCAATGCGTGCATACGCAGCCGCGTGAGCGCGTCCAAGGCACCGAATGGCTCGTCGGCCAACAGCAGCGCCGGTTGCCTGACGAGCGAACGGGCGAGGGCCACACGTTGCTGCTCGCCACCGGACAGCACGATGGGCCAAGACGCCTCGCGACCCGCTAACCCGACATCCGCCAGCGCCGCCCGGCCACGCTGGTCTGCATCTTGCGCGCGCAGCCCGAGCGTGACGTTCCGAAGGATCGTTTCCCACGGCAACAAGCGTGAATCCTGAAACAGTACGGATCGGTTGTCGGTCACGATCACCGTGCCATCGCCCTCCGCATCGTCGTCCAGCCCGGCGATCGCGCGCAGCAACGTGCTTTTTCCAGAGCCGCTGCGTCCAATCAACGCCACGAACTCGGCCGGTGCGAGATCCAGCGTCGGAATGTCCAGCACGCGCCGGCCGGAAAATCCCCGTGTGAGATCCCGCAGATGAACGGTCACGACCCCAACACCCTGCGATATGCAAGCGCCCGACGTTCCAGCAGCCGAACCGCCATGTCGGAGATCAAGCCGAGAATGGCGTAGATCGCTAGGCACACCACCATCACATCGGTCTGACCATAATCGCGTGCGCGGTCCATCAAATAGCCGATTCCGTTAGTCGTGTTGATTTGCTCCAGCACGACCAGCGAAGTCCAGCAGGCGGTTACCGCCAGTCGCAGACCGGTAAAAAAGCCGGGCAAAGCGCTCGGAATGGCAACCCGACCCAAAAAGCTGGCTGGCCCAAGACCGACTGTCCGCGACAGCTCGACATAGCGTAAGTCGATGCTACGTAAGCCGGCATGCGTGTTGACGTAGATCGGGATGAACACACTGAAGGCGATCAGCGCTACCTTCATGGCGTCGCCGATGCCCAGCCACAGGATGCCCAAGGGGATCAACGCCAAGGTGGGGATCGCGCGCTTGACTTGTACAATGCCATCAACGATGGCCTCCCCGACCCTGGTCAGACCGGCGATCAACGCGAAGACGAAGCCAACGACGACCCCGATCGCCAGTCCGAAATAGGCGCGTTCGGCGGAGGCCAGCAGATGCTTGATCAGCACGCCGCTTTGCAGCATGTCATATCCGGTGACCGCCGCGGTTGATGGCGCCGCAAGGATTTTAGGCGATAGCGCGCCAGTCATGGACGCGATCTGCCAGACGACCACCAGTCCGATGGGGCCGATCAGGATGCCGCCCGGCGGCAGGCGGCGTGACACCAGCCGCCTGCGGTGGCCCGAGCCGAGAGCGGCGGGCGCCGACGCGGCGACAACGCCGGATCGTAAATGTCTCGGGGCCGCGTGCTCGTTCATCGGACGGGAGGCTCGGTATTGGCCGCAATGACGTCGTCGAAACGGAAATCGAATTCCTCGCGCACATCCAACCGTTTCGGAATATCGCCGGCCTCGTAAATCAGATCAGCAGTCGCCTGCTGTGTCGCGACCAGACTGCTCAGCAGCGGAAATGTGACGTCGGTGGCGGCCAGCTCGATCCTTAGTCCATCCGCCGCTGACAGGCGTTCGCGTTTCACGTAGTAGGCGTCTATCCACGCGTCGCGGTGCGCCCTCGACCACCGCTTGGCCGCCATCCAGCGGGCGATGAAATCGGCGATCGCTGCGGTCTTCGCCTTGCCACGCAAGGCGCCGTCGCTCGCGTACAGGTAGGACAAACTCCGCGGCGCCCTGGCGTATTCCGAGGCCGGCATGGCACTGGCGCCGCGATCCGCGTAATTGGCCAGATAGCGCGAGAAGTGCGGCTCGTTCAGCGGCCCGACGTCGATCGCGCCGGAACGGACCGCATCGGGAAAATCCGCCGCGCGGAGCGGGACGAGAGTAACGTCGGTGCGCTTAAGGCCCGCCAGTTTGAGGATGTTGAGCACGAAGGGTTGACGCGCGGTGCCCTCGGCGTAGCCGATTCGCTTGCCGCGAAGTTGCGAGAGGTGGGTCAGTGTCAAGCCCGGCCGGACGGCAAGCCCGTACTCCAGGCCCGATACCCGTATCGCTGCAACGATTGGAATGTGCTCGCCCGCGGCCTGTGCCTGGATCGGTGGGGTATTGCCAACCGTGGCGAGATCCAGTGCGCCGGCGCGGAATGCTTCCAGTATGGCGGGCCCGCCCAGGAAATTGGCAAAAGTGACCTTGGCCCCAAGCTTCGCCTGCTCGCCGGAAGCCGCGAACAGAGTCTGCAGCACTTCATTCTGATCGCCAACGGTCAGTGCCGTGCCACGCGGGACCACAGCCGGCCATAAGCCGTTCGCCGCGCTTGCACGCGTGGCCACGGCTGCCAGCGTGCCAAAAGCGAAGCCGACAACATGACGTCTCGTGACCCTTGTCAGGGAATGTCCGCTAAGTGGCTGGGTCAAGGTTGATACCCCCCTTCGCTCACGTGGTTAATGCGTCATATGCCTCGCTACAGCTGGTCTCTCGCACGGATCCTTGGATTGCGGTCGCCGAGCGCTGGTGGTGTCTGATCGTGTCGCCCTGGTTTTCATTGGGATGCCGCAGCGATCGGGTCGCCGCGAGGCGAGCACCCCCGCGGTCGATCCGAACTCACGCGATCGCAAGCACCAATGAACCTCGTCGTGTCGGCAAGACCAGGGTCAATCGCTTCAGGAGACGACGTTAAACAGGTCGCCCACCAGCGGACGTGATACGAAACCGTCCGGTCCGATGGGCAAGTCACCGCCGACCGTCGTGCGATGCACGATGCGTTGCGCCATCACCCGCGGTCCGTCGATGGGACCGAAATGGGCAACGGCACGGTTGTCCCACACGGCAATGGCCCCTGGTGTCCAGCGGAATCGCACCTGGAAATCGGCATGCCCCGCCAGCTCCTCATTCAGGTAGTCGAGCAAGACTGCGCTCTCGCTGGGGTGCAGCCCATCGATTGCCTTGACGAAGCCGGTGCTCAAGAACAACGATCTGCGTTGCGTCTCCGGATGGACGCGCACCAGTGGATGCAATGAGGCAAACGGGCCAGTCGGACGGCCGTCATAACGGGGCGGGTGTATCACTCCGTTCCCGGCGTCATCGCGGACATGGATCGCCTTCAGACCGTCAACCAGCGCTCGCACCGGCTGCGAGAGGCTGTGGTACAATGCCTCGAGATCCACCCATGCCGTATCGCCGCCATAAGAAGGGATTTCGATGCCGCGCAGCACCGTGATGGCCGCCGGATTGGCGACAAAGGTGATGTCGATGTGCCAGCCACGGCCGGATCGCCCGCGCGAGACCGGACGCAGCGGATTGTTCACATCCAGGCGGAAGGACCGGTAGTCCGCCGCGCCGCCGTGCAGACGGTTTTCCATGACCTCCGGCAGATCGGGCAGCCCGTTGATGACCGGATGCGCCGGCGTCACCGCGCCGAAATAGCGCGTGAAGCGGATCTGCTGGACGTCGTCGATATCCTGATTGCGGAAGAACAACACCTTATGCTCCAGCAGCGCTTCCCGCAGCCGGGCGACCGTGCCGGGATCGAGCGGTTGGCGGAGGTCGACGCCGTCGACATCCGCGCCGATGACCGCGGTGGTCGGTGTGATGCGCAGCGTCTGCGCAGCCGGGCGTTCAAGCGTTGTGGACATGACTGGTTTTCTCCTCGGTATGCGGGCGTTATGGCTGGCTGGCAGGGCTTTGCGGTTGGTCTGTTTGGCGAGCTTATTCACGCTTTGCCGACGTGTTCAAGATGTACTACCTACATGGTAGCGTGTTAGCAATCTTGTCGCACCGATCAAGATGGTACCCGGGCCCGGCGCGGTCAGCGAAGGGCCGGGGCGATTGCGGACCCAGAGCGCCGCGGTCGGACATGGCCGTCAATCGAACCTCCGCGTGCGATAACAAGGCGCCGGCACCAGGCGAACGCGACCGTCGACCTACCGTGCAGATCGCCCTGGGTTACTGCAATCCGTCACCAGTGTGCCGACGACGCGCGGTGAGGACCTTCCCGCAATCGGCAGAAAGCAGCCTTCCCGGTCGTAGCGTACGGTGTTCGCGACTGGTGCCCGACGTGGGCTGAGCAAACGATGCGGGTCCAGCAGCGACCCTGGTTCGTGTTCCGCTGCTCACGTCGTCATGCACCGCATCCGTTGGTCAGCGGGAAAATCACCCGCGGTGACGGTCATGTGGCCGCGTTGATGTAAACGTCGGCCAGGTTACCGGCGACACCGTCCGCACCCACCGTGTGGTTAATAACCTTGTGGTCACCGATGGTGGCGTAATACATAGTGGTCAGCGTAATATCCGGCAGGTCCTTGATCACCAGGCGCTGGAATTCGCTGAAGTCCTGCAAGCGCCGCGTCGCATCGGTTTCCACCGCCGCGGACTCCAGCAGGCGATCGACCTCCGGGTTGATGTAATGCGCGCCGTTCGAGAAAGGCACACCGACCCGGAAGTTTTTCGACCAGTAGAGCCGTTGCACGCCCACGGTGGGATCGAACAAATTGCTCATGCTGTTGACGGTGAAATCGAAATCGCGGTCAGTGTAGACCCGCTTGATATAGGCGGCAAAGTCCTGGGACCGAATGGTGACATCGATCCCGACCCGGCGCAGCGACTGCTTCAGGTAATCAGCGATCCGCGGGAAGGAATCGCCGTACGGCAGATAGTCGTGAGTGAGCCGGAGCCGCACGCCATCTGGACCACGTGGATAGCCCGCCTGATCGAGCAATTGCTCGGCATGCTTCGGATCGTGTCGATAGAACGGGAGGTCGGTAGCGGTAAAGCGTTTCAACTGCGGGCTGATCGGTCCGAGTGCAATCTCGCCATAGCCGAACAACGGCACTTGCAAAATTGTCTCACGATCGATGGCGTGGGCAATCGCCTCGCGCACCTCGTGCCTGGCGAGGTGCGGCCGGTCAAGATTGAATTCCGTCCGGCAGACGCTGTTGATGTATTGATAGCCATCGGTGGTGAATCGCAGACGTGGAATTTTTCTAAGCCGGTCGAGATCCGAGAATGGGACAGGTGCCCCCGGCGCCAGATCGACGGCTCCTGACTCGATCGCCGCGGAGCGTGCGGAGGCGTCCGGCATTACCACAAAAATCAATTGGTCGATGTAGGGTTTGGGCTTATCCCAGTAATCCGGGTTGCGTTCATAGGTAATGTGGCTGCCGCGGACCCACTCCTTGAACCGAAACGGCCCCGTCCCGATCGGGGCATCATTCAGTTTGTTGCTGGCTGCCTCGGTTCCCTCATACAGATGCCGCGGCAATATTGGCGTCTCCGCCGCCGCGAGCGCGGTGAGCAGATACGGGGCGGGCCGCGACAATACGAGCACGGCGGTCAACGGGTCGGGCGTGTGGATCGCGCTGACATTAGCGAAAGTACTGCGACCACGTGGATGGACCTGCTTCAGCGTTTCAATCGAAAAAGCCACATCGGCAGAAGTGAAGCGTTGGCCATCGTGCCAGCGCACACCGGGGCGCAACGTGAAGCTATATTCAAGACCGTCCTCACTGACCGTCCAAGAGGTCGCAAGTTGGGGCCGCGGGTTGAGATTGAAATCGTAAGTCAGCAGCCCTTCGTTGGTTTTGGAACTGGTGTACAATGAGACGCCAGCGGTGTTGGCTACCGTTAGCAGCACCGGAGGCTCCGGGTCGATTAGCACGGTCAGTGTCCCCCCATGGCGGGCCGTGGCACTGGCATGCCGGGTCCACAACGGTGCCACGCCGGCCGCGGCCAGCGAACCGAGGATGGCGCGACGCGACCATGCGGCCGTTGGGGTTTTCGGTGACGCCATCGAAGTTCCTCACGATTGTGCCGGTAAATGGCTTGCCAAGCTTCGGGGTAGCTAAGCGCGATCGCGGTCGGTCGTGTTGGCACCCGCACCGACCGCGGCGGCAACCCCGGTCCGCAGACGCTTGTCACGGACCTTGCCACCGCGCGCCGGCGCCAGCAGCCGCTGTGAGCCGACGCTCTGAGGCTTCGGGTTGGTGCGACCAAAGGCCTCGCCGCGCGCTACGCGGATCTGTTCCAGGCTCTCACGCGCCCTGAGAACGTCGAGCGTGGCGAATTGCCGTGCCGCCCAAGTGGGCTGCAGGAAAGCGGGCCGGTGAGCGACCATAAAACCAATGCGCCGGGTCGCGACGGCGGCTTGCGATGCCACCAGGATAGCGTCCGGATCATGCGAATGGTGGGCGACCAGGACACGGTCGAACCCGGTGGCTGTGGCTGAATGCGGCTGTGCTGCCCGCACAAGGTGGACCGGGTCGATGAGCGGACCAGTTGGCGGCCGGATCTCCGATTTGCCCCGGCTCGCGATCATTCCGATGAAGTCGACGCTCATGTTCAGTCCCGTGCAGCGAGAGGGTCGGATAATCCACTCGTATGTGGAGTAAGTCAATGCATACAGCTTCGGAAAAACGTACGAACAACTCCGACCACCTTTGGTTTTCGGCCATCCTGGGTCGGGTGGTTCAGAAAAAGCCGCTGAGAGGAAGCTGTGCGCCGTTGATCTCGTA
>JASHVB010000131.1 GCA_030039695.1 Acetobacteraceae bacterium | reverse complement strand
ACGGGGAGGGGCTGTCGCGCTGACCCTTATTCTGCACCGCGAATTTGAGGGAAACGGCCGCTTCCGAGGTGCGCGAAACCCGCAATGTTGATCCTTATTCGGCAGCGAGTCAGCCGATTTACCGACCGTTATGCGCAACAAAGTCCCTGCAATATTGCCACCCCTGACGGAAAGAACTCCATGTGTGCGGTCGTTGGGAATACGCGGATCAATCTTAATAAGTCCTTTGACCGCTATGAGTGGCACAATCGCTGGGCGGAGTTTGCTGCGCGAAACGCGCCGCGATCCAGCCGACGGCGTCGGGAGCGGCATCACGAGCAATAAAGGTATGGCCGATGCGCGGCAGTAGCTCGAACCGGACTCGGCTTCCGCCGCGGCAAAGCCTATCAACATAGGCCGTCGTCACCGAAAGCCGAACCAGATTGTCCGCCCCTCCTTGCGCGATGTATACGGAAATGTCCGCCGGCAAAGGGCCCGGCGTGTTTTCTGCCAACAGCCGTCGCCAAGGCTCGACATCGCTAAGAGTGTGTACCGTCAGAAAGCTCCGTTCCAAACCCAACGTCGGCCCGCGACGTGTAAAGATATCGAACCACCGCTCGATACACAAATTCGCCAATCGATCGATGACCGGCGCCGCTTGGGGGGTCACCACCGGCGTCATCGGTACTCCGTAGATACGTGACCAAGACCAAAGGGTCATTGCGGTAATATTGTTCCCGCCACCCGTGCCGAGGTCTTCGGTCATGAGAGCGCGCAGATCTGTCGGTGGAGCAGCCGCAGCGATGCCGGCGAGCTGGAGCTCGGGCGCGTATTGCCTCGCAAGAAGTCCGGCGAAAAGAGCGGCCTGCCCCCCCTGCGAATGCCCCCAGACTGCGAAGGTTCGGCCCGCGTCGGCGCCAGGAATTTGCCTTGCCGCGCGGACCGAGTCGAGCACGGCGCGACCCTCGCTGAGGCCGACAAGATAGGGGTGCGTCTCGGGGGTTCCGAGGCCGGGATAGTCGGTGGCCGCGACGATGTAGCCGCGCGCCAGCATGTCTCTTAGACCCTGAACCGAGGCAAAGAACACGCGAGCCAGTGACGGCGCGCAGCGGCTGACAATACCGGTAGTGGGATGGGCCCACGCCACGATCGGCCGTCCGCCCACCGGCACGGGAGTGTCGGGAACGATGATGACTCCGGAGACGGGAACCGGCCCGCCCGACAGGCCTGTCGATGCGTAGACGATGCGGTAGGCTGTCGCGCCTTCGGGTGCGCCTGACATCCGCTCAATGCTGATCAGCGAGCCCGGAGCGTTCGCGGCCGGAGCCGATTCGACGGTGTGGGCCTCGCCTGCCACGATCAGCTGAGTCGCAGCGGCGACGAGCCAAAGCATCGTTCGGATATGACTCCATGCAAAAATAAGCCGTCTGCGCCGAATGTTGGATGAGGGGAGGTACGGCGCCGCAGTCATCGGATACGTGCGCAGGCGGCCGATCCACTCTTCAGGCGTACTCTGCGACAGTTTCGGCACCGATCACCTCGACCCGGGCGATCATCTCCTTGCCCAAGACGATTGGCACAACGGCGCCGATTGCCGCGAACGCCAGCATCGTGCCGAAGAAGATCGGCGGCGAGCCGCTGTGCGGCGCCATGAAAAAGGGCGGCAGGCCGCGAGCGAAAAGTGTTCCGCACGGTTGGCCGAGGTGGCGGCCGCGGCCGCACACTGTCATCAGGAACTGCCCGAACAGATGGATCCCCGTCGCGCTGAACCCAGACTGCACCGCCTTCGCCAGCAACGCGGCAGTCATGACCGCAGCAGACGCAGCGCAAGTGTCGGTGATCACGCCAACCGGGGTCCATCGCCGCTGACCCTTCGCAAACAACGCCGGATATGGCGGCAGCGCCTCGCGGGCAACGTCGCAAACGTCGCCAGGCTACGCCACGGCCAATTGTGGCTCGCGAGCGCCGGACCGCCTGAACAGCCACCTGGAACGGCTCTACGCCGGGCCCACGAGCTGGCTCGGCAGGTTGCACATCTCCGATCGTTTCCTCCGTTGTTTTCGTCCCGGAACCGGATTGATCAGATTTCGGGATAGGGCTTGCCCCAGCCGTCCAGGTAGACGACTTCGGATAATGGTCCGCGGCCAACCGGTCCGAATCGCCCCATCGGGTAGCCGATGGGCAGAATCGCGTAGGAATGGTAGTTTGGCGGGATGCCCATCGCTTCGTCGCATTCCTTGGCATATCCGATGTGACGCGTCGTCAGGGTCGAGCCGAGACCGAGCGCGCGCGCCGCCAGCAGCATGTTCTCTACCGCCGGATAGATCGATGCGCCGGACGAATACCCCGGATTGTCGCCTTCCAGACAGGCGACGATCCACACCGGCGCCTCGTGGTAGTGGTCGGTCAAGTATTGGTTCGCCGCCATTTGCCGCAATTGCTTCGGCTGATCCGATCCGGGGGGCGGCGCGCTGTTGCGATAGCGCGGCCCTACGACCTCGTCGAACAGCTTCTTGTAGTAGCCCTGGACGACTTTCTTGCCAGGATGGTTTTTCAGCACCAGGAAACGCCAGCGCTGGGTGTTGCCGCCATTAGCAGCCGCCTGGCCAGCGAGCAGGATCTTGCGGATCAGCTCGTCGGGCACCGGGTCGGGCTTCAGCCGCCGCATCGCCCGCATCGTGTGCATGATCTCGAAGATGTCTGTCGTCTGCGCGGTTCCCTCAGGCACTTCGATCCTCCATGTCCATCTATCGGAACGGACGTTAGCAGTTCTGGCTGGTCTCCATAGCGCAAGAATCGGAACGTGACGACCGGCGAGGTCTGGGCACCGTGTCGCTCGACCTCCGCCCTTGTGTCTGTGGCGTGCCTCCGACGAGGCGGGGCCTAAGGCACAGCCCACCTCGTGGGCGTGACGCCGCTCGCGCACCATGTTAAGCTTAGCGTGCTGATCCTTGAGAAGGAGGGCACCATGATGAAACGTATCATTCTCGCTGTCGCGGTGCTCTGCGGCCTCGCCGGCGCGACAGTTGGGCTTGCCGGCCTGAGCGCTGTACCAGCGGCGGCGTGTGACAAGCACACCACATAAGTTGCTTTCGCTGACAGTCCGGGACGACCATCCCGGGCTGTCTTTCTTCATCCGCGTCGCCCAGCGCGTAAAACGCGCGGGAGCCGCCGTGCACGCCAGAGTCGTTGACCGGCGAGACATCGGGACGCCCAGGATGAAGATCGGCCGCATTTCCACCGTCCAGCGACCGACGCCGTGGATGGCCTCTGCAGCACGGTCGTCGATCGCAACTCGCCGCCGTCAAGGTCTCCGCAAGCTGTCACCCGAGCAGACCGGCATTGGCGCACGCAAGCGCGCGATCTGCGCCCGGTATGGCGTCGTCGGCGCGAGGCAAGCGACGCCGCCGTTGGTCGATCGAGGAGACGCCGGCAATCACGGCGGACAGCGTTGAGCCCGGGACCCGACCGGCAATGGTCATCCGCAGACACGGTATTAGGTTGGGGCACCGTATTCCCGGCGCCACCAGCTGGCGCGCCGGCCGGACCGCCAGCCGGTCTCGACGAAGCCGAAGACGAGCGTGCGCAAGCCGAGCGTCGAGGTGATCGGCGACATCCTACTCGGATCCGATCCGCGCGCCTTTTTCTGCGACCGAGCGTTTCATGAGCAGTACAACAACTACAAGCGCGGTCGGGACCACCGCCAGCACCCAGAACACATCGAAATAGGCGAGCGCCGATGCTTGTTGCTCACGCACATTGGCGAGGGCCTGCAGCGCCAATTGCTGCGCGGCGACCGGATCTCCCGTCTGCTGCAAGAACCGTCCGGCAGCATGATCCAGGAAGGAACGCGCCACCGGATTGAAGGGGTCGAGCCACTCGCCAAGACGGAGGCTGTGGAACTGATCACGGCGCTCCTGCATCGTCTGAGCCAGCGAGGTCCCGACACTGCCACCCTCGTTGCGCAGGAGGCTCAATAGACCAACCGCTGCCCCGCGCAGCGCGACCGGCGTATAGAGGTACGCCGCTACGTTTGCGGGAGCGAAGCACATCGCCAGTCCGACGATCAGCACCACACGCGGCCAGACGGCCTGCCCCGGACTGATGTCCAGGTTCATCTGCGACATCCAGTAGTTTCCTGCAGCCATGGTCAGCAGGCCCGCGGCAAGCACCCACCGCGCATCGGTGCCACGGCCGAGCGTACGCCCCACGATCGGCATGGCGACGACAGCGAAGAAGCCGGCCGGCGACATGACCAGTCCCGCACTGAGTGCATCGTAGCCGAACAGGGACTGCAGCAAGGCCGGCAACGAGGTGCTGGCAGCGTACAGCACGGCGAAGGCGCAGAAGATGATGATGCAGCAGGCGGAGAAATTCCTCTCACGCAACGGCCGGAAATTGACCACCGGACTCGGATGGCGCAACTCCCAGAAGATCAACGCGGCCAGTCCCATGGCGAACAGGGCCACCAATGTCTGTATCCGCCAGAACGGATCGCCCAGCCAATCCCATTCCTGTCCCTTGCTGAGCATCACCTCCCAACAGACTATG
>JASHVB010000130.1 GCA_030039695.1 Acetobacteraceae bacterium | reverse complement strand
GTCAGCAGCCCCGAGAAAATCTCCACGATCGCCGCCAGGCCGTAGCCCTTGTACCCCTCCGCTCCGCCCAGCGGCAGCAGCGCCCCGCCCTGGCGCAGCACGCGCGGATCAGTGCTCGGCTTGCCGTCCTTGTCGATCAGCCAGCCGCTCGGCACTTGCTCGCCGCGCGCCGTCGCGACGTTGATCTTGCCTGCCGCCGCTGCCGACGTCGCCATGTCAAAAAACAGTGGCCCTTCCAGATTCGAGGGAATGGCGAAGCAGATCGGATTGGTGCCCAGCCGCGCCTGCGCGCCGCCGAATGGCGCGACCGCTTTCGCACTACGGCCCGAGTCAGCCGTGATCATCGCGATCATGCCCTCGCGGGCGGCCATCAGCGGATAAGATGCAAGCCGGCCGATGTGGCTCTGCCGAAACACCGTCGTCGCAGCGACGTTCTGCTTCTTCGCTTTGTCGATCGTGTAGCGCATCGCGCGGTCGGTCACGACGTAGCCAAAACCCCAGTGGCCATCAATCACCGTGCTGGTCGTGGACTCCTGCGTGATCACCCACGGCGCGCCCGGCACGATATGCCCGACCTTGATGCGGTCAATGTAGGTCGGGATCAGAATAATGCCGTGTGAATCATGGCCTACCAGGTTCGCGCCGATGTTGTAGCGCGCAATGGTGGCGGCCTCTTCCTCCGACGCGCCGGCGGCTGTCAGCAGCCCGCGCGCGATGTCCATCAATCTCTCTGCCTGCACTGTCGGCATGGTGTCCTCCCCCGTCCGGTCGCGGGCCAGCAAGGCGACGATGCCCCAGGCTGTCAACCCTGAGGATTCCGGCGTAACCTGTCGCGGCAACTGTTTCTCGGGAGGAACCAGACCATGGCAGTGCAACCGCATCTCTTTGCCGGCGTGGCCGGCTATTTCGGCCGCCCTGATCCCGATGGACTGTGCGGCGTGTTCCGCCGCGCGGTGGACGGTGAATCCTGGGAGCATGTGCTGAAGCAGCCAGAAGCTTTCACCGTCAACGTGTCACCCCGTGATCCGAGCGTCGTGTTTGCGGGCACCGCGGACGGCGTCTATCGCAGTATCGACGGCGGCAAGACATTCCAGCGCACCAACTTCCCCGACAAGGGCGTGCAGATCTGGTCGTTCCTGCAGGATCAAACCGACCCAAAGGTGATGCTTGCCGGCGGTTCGCCGGTGTCGATCTACCGCAGCGAGGACGGCGGCGAGAACTGGCACCGCATGCCCGATCCCGGCATGCCAGACCGCGCGGTGATGCCGTTCGCCTGCCGTGTGATGCGCATGGCATCATCGACACGTCATGCCGGTGAGATCTTTGCCGCACTGGAAGTGAACGGCGTGATGCGCTCGACGGATGGGGGCGAGAGCTGGAAGGATTGCAGCGAGGGCCTGCTGACCCTCGCGAAGAAGCCGCATCTGCAGAGCCAGATCGTCAGCAACACACGCAACGAAGGCATGCTGGACGGCCACGCGATCTGCACCACCTCGGCGGATCCAGATGCGGTGATCGTCGCGGTACGGATGGGGCTTTTCCGCAGCCCGAACGAAGGCGATAAGTGGGACGACATGGAAGTCGGCCGATTCTCACCGGTCACGTATGGACGCGACATTCGCGTCTCACCGCAGGATCCGCGCACGCTGTACGCAGCGCTGAGCGTCGCAGCTTCGTCGAAGGACGGCGCGTTGTACCGCAGCACCGATGTCGGGGAAACCTGGCAGCGCTTCGACAAAGTGCAGGTGCATGGCACGATCATGTCGGTCGCACTGCATCAGAAGGACCCGAAGCAGGTGTGGCTGGCAGCACGCTACGGCGAAGTTTTTGGCACACAGGATGGCGGCGAGACGTGGGCCGCAGCGCCATTGCCCCAGGGCGTAAAGGATATTTATTCGCTGGCGATCGGGTGAGCAGGCAAAATTTCACCCGCTTTGCGGACTTGACGCGCGAAGCGAACCGCCGCGGCGAGCACCAGCTCGCCGGGTAATGCGCGGTATGCACGGACCTATCGTGCGTTTTCGTACCTCGACCTCTCCCGCTCAGCGGGAGAGGTTCGTGTCTCAGCCCCGCAGCAGCGCCGCCGTCGCGGCGGGCGCATAGCCCGGCGCAACCCGCACATCCACCACTGCCACCCCACCGCGTTCCACCACTGCGATCGCTTGCTCGAATGCCGGCGCCATTTGAGCTGCCTCGCGAACCGGTCCGAACCCAACCGCCCCCTGCGCCTCGGCCATCTTTGCCAGGTCGATATCCGGATCGCCGATCCGCTGGCCGATCCAGCGGTTCTCCACCGGCCGATTGCGCGCGCGTGCGACCCGTTCCTGATGCAGTTCGTCATTGAAAAACGAACGGTTGTTCGCCACCACGATCATCAGCGGGATGCTGTAATGCACGGCAGTCCACAGCGCGGTGACACCCATCAGGAAATCACCGTCGCCGCATACCGCGACCGGAACTCGCCCTGAACCGCGCAGCGCCAATGCCGCGCCGACCGCGATGCCCGGGCCGCCGCCGATGCCACCGCCGCCGTCGCCTCCGATGTAATCAAGCGGTCCGCGAAACGGCCAAGCCAGCGCATTCCACGACAGCGACACATGCAGCAGCGAGCTTGGCCGCGAACCCAGCCTGTGTCGCAGCGTCTGCGCCATCTGCGGCACGCTGATCGGAGCTGGTTCAAACCTCATGTCGGGCCAGGGCTTCGGCTCAAAGCGCTGGGTGGCACGCGGCAATTGCGCCAGCAGCGCCGTGACTGTCGCATCGGCATCGGCAGCCAGGAACACGTCGGACGGAGGCAAACCCTGGTAGTCCATGCTCCAGCCGTTGTGCACCTGGTGATCGAGCGAAACGTTGATAACCTTGGATGTCGCGCTGGTGCCGCGCAGCGTGCCGGCGAGATCGATCCACTCGAGGCTCAGCACCACGTCGGCTTCCACCAATGCCTCTGTTGCTTCCTTTGCGGGGAAGGTCGCGGCTGGCCC
>JASHVB010000129.1 GCA_030039695.1 Acetobacteraceae bacterium | reverse complement strand
GAGGGTATCGTATGTTCGAACAGGAAGTAATTGTCACGACGAAGCATGGGCGGATGCCAAGCTTCGTCGCGTGTCCTGACGGCGCCGGGCCGTTCCCGCCGATCATCTTTTATATGGACGCACCGGGGATTCGCGAGGAGCTACGCAACATGGTGCGCCGCATCGCGCGGCACGGCTATTTCTGCATCCTGCCCGATATGTACTACCGCCTCGGCACGATCCGCTTCGACATTCCACGGCGCGACGATGCGATGTCAGCGGTGATCCGGCCATGCATGAACAGCGTGACGATTCCGTACGTGAATGATGATACGGCGGCGATGATCGCTTGGCTTGACGCACAGGATCGCGTTCAGCCCGGGCCAGTTGGTTGCGTCGGGCATTGCATGAGTGGGCGGTATATCACTTCGGTATCGGCTACGTTCGCGCATCGCTTGATCGCCTCCGCCTCGCTGTATGGCGTGGGCATCGTCACCGACAATGAGGATTCGCCGCATCTCTCGCTCAACAAAATCAAGGCCGAACTGTATTATGCGTTTGCCGAACATGATCAGTCGGTACCCGCGAATGTGGTCCCGGATCTAACCGCGGCGCTGCGCAAAACCGATGTGAAGCACACGATCGAGACCTTCCCAGGCACGCATCACGGCTTCTGCTTCCCGGAGCGCACGGTTTACGACTCGCAGGCGGCGGAGGTGACATGGACGAAGATCTTTGCGATGTGGGACCGACATCTGAAATAGGGCCTAACGCGATGGAGATTCCCGGCACTATTGTCTTCACTGGCGAGCAATCGCGGCGAGGCTATCGGCTGAACCGCATGGCGATGTCGTTGACGGATGCGGCCAATCGCCAGCGGTTCGTTGCCGATGATGTCTGCTATGCGCACGAGATGGGGCTGACCGACGATGAGGTGGACCTGGTGCATCGACGCGACTGGCGCGGCATGTTGGAGGCGGGCGCCAGCATTTATCTCCTCATCAAGGTGGCGGGTGCGCTGGGCGTGACTTTGCAACAAGTGGGTGTGCAGACCGCGGGGAGGGAATGAATGGCACGCATTGTCGGCGGCATCGGGAGTTCGCACGCACCTTCCATGGGCCGTGCGTGGGACGGCGGTTTGCAGAAAGACCCGCAATGGGCCCCGGTATTCGACGGCTACCTTCCAGCGCAGCATTGGCTGGAGGTGCAGCGGCCCGATCTGCTGCTGATCTTCTACAACGATCACATGAACTGCTTCTTCTTCGACGCATATCCGACATTCGCGCTTGGTGTCGGAGACGTTCATCCCCAGGCGGATGAGGGCTGGGGCAAGCGCAATCTGCCCGACCTACGCGGCCATCCGGACTTCGCGTGGCACCTCGCGCGGTCGCTGATTGACGACGAGTTCGATCCGACGGTCTGTCAGGAGATGTCGCTCGATCACGGTATTTTCTCGGTGCTTCCCGTGCTTGGCAGTAACGCGATGGTGACGCCGGTGGTGCCGATCGCTATCAATGTCATCCAGCATCCGCTGCCGACCGCGCGCCGCCTGTTTCGGTTGGGTGTAGCGGTGCGGCGGGCGATTGAGAGCTTCCCGCAGGACCTGCGTGTGATGGTGTTGGGGACTGGTGGCCTGTCGCATCAGTTGCACGGCGAACGTTTCGGCTTCATCAACGAAGCCTGGGACAACGAATTCATGGACTTGCTCGAGACGCAACCAGAGACCCTGGCGGCACTGCCGCATCAGGACTGGATGCTGCGTGGCGGCACTGAGGGCGTCGAAATGATCATCTGGCTGGCCATGCGATCCGCGCTCGGCGACAAGGTACGCCGCGTGCACCGCAACTACGCCACGCCGACGCGCACGGGGTACGGGCTGCTCGCTCTGGCGCCGGCATAGGACATGGGCATCCGGTCCGGGCGTTCGTATCTCGAATCGCTGCGCGATGGGCGGCAGATCTGGATCGACGGCGAGCGAGTGCACGACGTCACCGCGGATAGGCGCTTCGCCGCCGCGGCGCAGACCGTCGCTGAGCTGTATGATATGCAAGGCGATGCGCGTATGACATTTCCGTCGCCGCGGGATGGTGCGCCGGTCGGCTTGTCGTACCTGCAGCCACGCAGCGTCGATGATCTCGCGCGCAGGCGGGAGATGGTGAAGGTCTGGGCCGATGCGACGTGCGGTATGATGGGCCGCAGCCCAGACTTCATGAATGTCATGGTAACCGGATTCGCCTCAGCCGCCGACGCCTTCGCCGAACGCGACAAGCGGTTCGGCGACAACGTGCGCACATTCTACGAATACGCGCGGGATAACGACATCTGCATGACGCACATGCTAGTCAATCCGCAGGTGGATCGCTCGCGCCCTGTTGATCGCCAGGAGAAAGACCTGGCGGCACGCACACTAAAGGAGACGGATGCAGGCGTGGTGATCCGTGGCGCGCGCATGGTTTCCACGCTGTGCGCGTTCTCACACGAGCTGTTGGTCATGCCGTCCACATATCTGACCAACACGCCGGAAGCCGCACCTTACGCATTCGGCTTTGCCCTGCCGGTGGCCGCCAAGGGGCTGCGCTTCATCTGCCGTCCCTCGGTCGCGCATTATGAGGCCGCCTCGCCAATGGATTTTCCGCTGTCGTCGCGCATGGACGAGACCGATGCGATGGTGATCTTCGACGACGTGCTGGTGCCATGGGAGCGCATGCTCATCTATCGCGACGTGGAGATGTGCAACGGCCTCCATAACCGCACCGGCGTTCAGTCGCAGACGATGCATCAGTTCAGCACGAAGAACTTGGCGAAGGCCGAGTTCATGATGGGCCTGGGTTTCGCGCTGGCGAAGGCAACGAACATCGACCAGCATTTGCACGTGCAGAACATGTTGGCCGAACTGATCCAGTTCACCGAAGTCACCCGCGCCTGCCTTCGTGCCTCGGAAGCGGACGCCACCCCAAACCAGTACGGCGTGATGACCCCGGCTGCACTGCCGCTATGGAATGTTCGGATGATGTTCCCGAAGATGTTCGTTCGAGCCTGCGAGATTATCCAGACGCTCGCCGCCGGCGGGCTGGTCGCAGTGCCGTCCTACGCGGAAACCGCCGGCCCTGTTTGGCCCGACGTCGAGCGCTATTTCCAGTCTGCCAACCTCGACTCACGCTCGCGTGTCAAATTATTCCGCTTGGCGTTCGATGCGGCGGTGTCGTCGTTCTCGGGCCGCCAGCAACTCTACGAGCGCTACTACTCCGGCGACCCGGTGCGTCTCGCCGGCACGCTGTACCAACTTTACGACCGCGATGCCCCGATGCAGAAGATCTGGTCGCTGCTGAATGGCCTGGAGCAGCGGCTGACGAAACAGAGGAGGGAGGGGTGACAACACTCAGCGACGTTCTGGAAACAAGGAACTTTGAAAAACTCGCCGACGGTTTCATCTTCACCGAAGGGCCACTCTGGCATCCCGATGGCCTCTGGTATTTTGCCGACGTCCGAGACAGCAAGCTATACCGTTTGGTGCCTGGTCAGAAGCCGGAGCTCGTTCGCGAGACGGTCGGAGGCAACGGCACCACCTTTGACATGCAAGGCCGCCTGATCAACTGTGAGGGCGATGCACGCCGCCTCACCGTCACTGCGGCCGACGGCACCGTCTCGACGCTTCTTGATCGCCACGATGGCAAGCGCTTGAACCGCGTGAACGACGTGATCTGCCGTTCCGATGGCACGCTGTTCTTCACCGATCCGGCGTTGCGCATCCCTGTTGCTGAACGCGGTGCAGGCGAGGGCGCCGTCTATCGTATCGCGCCCGATGGCAGCAGCCATCTTGTCGCCTGGTGCGAATATCCCAACGGCCTCGCGTTGTCTCCCGACGAACGCACGCTCTACGTCGCCAACACGCGTTGGACTGCCTACATCCATGCCATCGAGATCGACGCAGCCGGCAGCATGGTGCGCCGGCGCATCTTCGCTGACATGTCGTCCGATGTGAAACACGGCGTGCCGGATGGCATGAAGGTCGATGCAGCCGGCCGCGTCTTCTGCACTGGTCCGTCAGGTGTGTGGGTATTCGAACCCGACGGCACGCGCATCGGCATCATCGAAACGCCGGAGGTCACGGCGAACCTCGCGTTCGGCGGCCCCGATCTGCGTACGATGTTTCTAACGAGCAGTACCTCGGTTCACACACTACAGGTGAAGACCTCGGGTCTCCCGGTGCCGTGGTACAACGCCGCCGGTCATGGCCGGGCGTGATCCAGCAATGATGCGCGCGGCCGCTATTCGTAATGCACGGCCGGCATCACCCGTCCGCGGCATTCGCCGAATCCTAGGGACGTGAAACCCGCACGGTGACCGTGTGCGCGGAAGATCACCTCGTCGCCATCTTCTAGGTAGCGCCGTGCTTCCCCATTTGGCAGCATGAATGCGTCGCGTCCCCCGAATGTACGTTCCAGCAAACATCCGGCGGTTCCGGACGCCGTTCCGGACAACGTGCCATTGCCGAACAGGTCGCCCGATTGCAGATTGCACCCGTTTGACGTGTGGTGCGCGACCATTTGCGCCACGGTCCAGTACAGCACGTCGCCGCGGGCGCGCGACAAACGATGCGGCGCTACCCCTGCATCACGCATAGCTGCGGTCAGCAGAAACGCTTCGAATTCGAGGTCCAGCGCGCCCGCCGCCTGATCAGCCGCATCCCACAGATGGGGCAACGGCGCCGGGTCGCCGGCAGGCCGAGGTGGCTGTGCGGTGCGGAATGGCTCCAGCGCCTCGGGTGTGACGATCCACGGTGAAACGAACGTAGAGAAGCTTTTGCCCAGGAACGGCCCCAGCGGTGCCGCCTCCCAGCTCTGGATATCGCGGGCCGACCAGTCGTTCAGTAGACAGAATCCGGCGATATGCGTTGCGGCCTCGGCAATCCGGATCGGCTGACCAAGCTCATTACGCGGTCCAACCCAGATGCCGAGCTCGAGTTCGTAATCCAGATTGCGACATGGTCCGAAGCTCGGCACCACTTCGTCTGGCCGCTTGCGCTGACCGTTCGGCCGCAGCACATGGCCTCCGGATGGTCGCACTGACGAGGCGCGGCTGTGATACGCCACTGGTACATATTTATAGTTCGGCATTAGCGGGTTTTCCGGCCGATTGATCCGCCCACCTGCCGTCGCGTGATGAATGCCGGCAAAGAAATCCGTGTAGGCACCGATCGAGACCGGCAGGTGCATCGTGCAATCTGCTGCGTCGTGCAGCATCCGCGGCAACACCTTTGTACGGTCCGCACCTTCTGCGTCCAACAGCTCCGACACCCGTGCCCGCAATGCCGCTCGCGGGCTGGCGCCTACTTCCAGCAATGGGTTCAACACGGGTCCGGCAGCCGCCTCCGCCGCATCGCGCGCCAGGCCGGAGAACAAGTCGGCCTCGAGCGCGGCCGCAAGATCGAAGACCGCGTCGCCGATGGCTACCCCGCCCCGCGCGGCTCCGCCCATCGGGGAGAACACGCCCAGCGGCAGGTTCTGGATCGGAAACTCGGAATGGCCGTTTGCCGTGGCCACCCAACTCCGGCGCGCGGCGTCGTGCGTCGCGTCGATCATGTCTGTCCCCCCGTGAAATGCCGGCGCAGTCCCTGCCAGCACGCGTCATAGTCACGCTGCAACTCGGGAATTTCCATTGCGTGTCGCGTCGGCCGCAGCACCTGCCGCGTCTCGAACATGAAGGCCAGCGCGTTGTCGATCTTCCGCGGCAACAACTCCGCGGTCATAGCCCGTTCCACCGTCGTCGCATCGGGCCCATGCGCACTCATGCAGGAGTGCAGCGACAGCCCTCCTGGCACGAACCCATCAGCTTTCGCATCATACGCACCATGCACCAATCCCATGCACTCGTTCATGACGTTGCGATGGAACCAAGGAGGTCGAAATGAGTGCTCGGCCACTGTCCAGCGAGGCGGAAAGATCACGAAATCCACATTTGCCCTTCCGGGCGTATCGGTTGGCGAGGTCAGCACAGTGAAGATCGACGGGTCCGGATGATCGAAGCTGACCGTATTGATCGTCATGAACCGCGAGAGGTCATATTTGTACGGCACGTGATTCCCGTGCCACGCGACGACATTGAGCGGCGAGTGGTCGAGCTCCGTCGCCCA
>JASHVB010000128.1 GCA_030039695.1 Acetobacteraceae bacterium | reverse complement strand
ATAGCGCTTGCCGTCATTGCGCGAAGCGTCAGCGAGTCAGCAATGACGGAACAGCGCTCTACTCTGCCGCGGCACGTGCCGGCGGCTGCACCGTGTTCGGGCCGAAACGTTCAAGGAACGGCGTGGTATCGATCTCCTCGAGCCCAATCTCGCCCGCCAGAACCTTGCGCTTCCACTCCTGGTGTTCGGGCTCGGCGGCGTGGAATTCCGGCATTACTTCCTTCGCGAACAGCTCGAGGCTTTCGCAGATGTGCTCATGCGCGTTCTTGCCAGCCTGATTGAGCAGGATGACCTGGTCGATGTTGGAGGTCTGGAAGCGACGCAGACGGCGGCGCAGTGTTTCCGGTGAGCCGATCAGACCGCCCGACAGCGCGCGTGCCGCCGCCTCCGGGTTCTCCCGCTTCCACTTGTTGTATTCGTCCCACATATTGACGGTGTAGGGGTCGGGCCGCTTGCGGCCGGAACTCGACCCATAATAGCGCAAGGCGAACTGGAAGAACGTCGCACCCTCGGCGCGCCGGCGCGCCTCCTCATCGGTTTCCGCACACATGAAGTAGCTGACCAGCGCGATATTGGCGTTGGTCTGATAGTCGCACAGCTTCTCCTGATGCCTCGTGAACGCGTTGTAGTAGGCATGGACCCAGGCGTGCGCCGCATCGGCAGACAGGAACTGAAAGCCGAGCGCGCCCAGGCCGCGACGTCCGGCCATCTCGATCGTCTCGAGCTGCGAGCATGCCACCCACAGTGGCGGATGCGGCTTTTGTACTGGCTTCGGCAACACGTTGCGCAGCGGCATCTTGTGCCACTTGGTGTCGAGCTCGACACCCTGGTCCTGGAACATGGGGATGATGCAGCGAATTGCGTCTTCCCAGACCTCGCGCTTGGTCTCCATGTCGCGGCCGAAGCCGCCGAGTTCAGTGATCGACGCGGATTCGCCGGTTCCCATCTCGACCCGGCCGTTGCTCACCAGGTCGAGACAGGCAATGCGCTCGGCGACCCGCTGTGGCGGGTTGGTGGTGAGCTGGACGATGCCGTGACCGAGCCGGATGTTTTTTGTCCGCTGGCTGGCGGCGCCGAGGAACACCTCCGGGGAGGGGGAATGCGAGTACTCTTCCAGAAAGTGATGCTCCACCTCCCAGGCATAGTCGTAGCCAAGCCGGTCAGCCAATTCGACCTGCGTCAGCGCGTTCTGGTACAGGCGCTGCTCATCGCCCGGCTCCCATGGGCGCGGAAGCTGCAACTCGTAGAAGATGCCAAATTTCATGGTCGGTCCTCGGTGCTACTGGCGAGTAGTCCGCCGCAGCCGGGCGGTCTAGTCAAGCGCCGGCGCGCGGGAAGCATCCACGATCGCGCTCGTCCGGGTTGGCGACCCGTCGAAATCAGCAGTCTCCACGGGGAGATAGCAGCCGTGTACGGCAATCTATTGGTGAGACTTCGGCGGTTCGGAAGTCTACTCGCCATCGCGGCTTGCGCGAATTCGGACCGAGTGGAGCCGTCGTCGACTCCAAGCCACGCCGACCAGCAAAGGCTGATGAACAGAAGCAACGAAGGTGGCGGCGACGGCGGGTGCTGAGCGGCCGACGCCGGGCACTGACGGTGGGTCAACGCGACGACCCCGCTCCACGTGCGCAAGCCACGACGTGCGCGGATACCGCGCGTGATCCTCCCCCGGCTGCACCGGAATGATACGCTGCCAACGGGAGACGAATGTACCGCCGGCCCGGCTGCAAGCCGGCCAACGCAGCCGATACGAAAAATTGGGCGTGGCCCACAATCGTTGCTGCTCGCGCGTGGTCCGCGCCACCTCTGCCGCGGCCGACTCGAATCAGAACAGCGCGTCAGCTTCCGTGACTTCCACCCATCGCGGTTCGCCGAAGCCCCTGATCGCATGATGCGCACGCCGCAGGCGCGCCGTGTCGAACGAGAGGCGTATAATCCGTCAGCCGCGCCCCAGCGCCGCCATCAGCTCCGCCCACTCACGGCGGTTCAACCCGCTGCCTTCCAGCGCCACCGACTCGCCGGCCAGCATCCGGCGCACCACCGCCAACATCGGGGCCGACAGCGTCACCGCGCCGAGCCGGTAGTCGCGGAACGCCTTGCACGCAATCGGCACCCAGGCCTCGACGGTCTGCAGCATCGCCTCGGCATAGGCACGGATTTCGTATTGCGCATGTGCATCAGCGCGCAGCGACAGGAAATGCTGCAGGTTATGAAGGTCGGTCTTCCAGTACCACTGCGTATAGGTGTTCAACGTCAAATTCATCCGCGCGAGTTCGCGCGCGAGCCCTTGCCGAGACGGATCGCGCGCCGCTCCGGTTTCGTCTTCGTTCAACATGTCGGTGTAGTGATCATAGCAGCGTGCCGCGTCGGCACGCAGCAGATCGAGCACGTGCGCGGCTTCGTCTCCCGCCAGGATATCGCCACGCCCCTGTCGGTTCAGTGTCGACTGTGCGGCGAGGTGCTCAGGCGAAGGAATGTAGAATTCGCGATCGAGGATCGAATAGCGCGCCGAATACTCGTTCACGTTCGCGGTGCGGTGCCGGATCCACTGCCGAGCAACAAAAATCGGCAGCTTCACGTGGTACTTGATCTCGCACATCTCGAACGGCGTGGAATGGCGGTGCCGCATCAGGTAACGGATCAGGCCCGCATCTTCCGAAACCCGCCGGGTGCCGCGCCCGTAGGAGACACGCGCCGCCTGCACGATGGCGCCGTCATCGCCCATGTAGTCGATAACACGGATGAACCCGTGATCCAGCACGGGGATGGCCTGGTAGAGCAGGACCTCCAGCGCGGGGACGGTGGGGCGTGCCGTTGGCGAGCGCTGCGTCCTGGCGGCGGCGATTTCGTCAGCCTGCTGATCGGTGAGCGGCATGCCTGGCTCCCGCGCGCGGACGATCTGAGACCGCGTGAAGCGTAGGGATGTGCTTCAGAGTCTCCGCAAGGTCCCGCTTTGCCTGCCAGAGATCGTGCGCCATCTGCATCCTGAGCCAAATATCCGGGCGGTCGCCGCACAGTTTGCCAAGTCGCACCGCCATTTCCGGCGTGACGGAGGAACGTTCCGATAAAATGGCATGCAGCGTCTGACGGGACACGCCGAGCTTCTCTGCCGCCGCTTTCACCGTCAGCCGCAGCGCAGGCAGCACGTCCTGACGCAGCAGTGCACCTGGATGGCTGGGGCGCCAGGCCGGCGGTCCGTTCACGCGATATTCCGTCATGGCTCACGTATTCTCGACCGGTTTGCCGACGATGCGCGGCAGCGCCACATGTGTCAAGCAGCTCCTTACACTTCAGGGGCAGCAAGCGCGGCTCGCCGCTACCGCGCCCTCTTCCCCCGCGCGGTCATCCTCCCTATATTTGGTTCGCTGGTCCGCCAGCTATGGCGATAAACGGTGCGTGGAATAAGCGTAG
>JASHVB010000127.1 GCA_030039695.1 Acetobacteraceae bacterium | reverse complement strand
AGACCCTTATTCAGTTCGTCACAGATCACGCGGGCAGCACAGCCGGCTGCGGTCATGTCGCCCCCGATTTTCGGCAGTCGACATGCGACACCTCGCGAGTCGATGCCGTATAGCAAACCGTGGAAGCGCAGGGCGCTTAGATTCCATTTCCACCTGAACGTATCCGCTCTTGGGCCTTCCCGATGGACACTTGGTAGACGGAAAGGCTGACACGGCCTTACCAGTCAATACATGATTCCCGGAAGGAAACAGTACCACGTGACCGATGTGATGGTACTGTCAATGGCTCGATTAGGCGCATACCACACCTTGGCCGTGGTCCGATTGTTAGCGTCGGGTTCCTTCCCGCACGTCTTGCTCGGCCTGATAACCACGCTATTTGGCACGGTAAACCAATGGCCTTCCAAGTTAACCTCATAATGGTCTTTCGAAACCTTCCACTGACTATCGCCTAGCACGTGCCCATCGGCCAAAGAGCAACAAGGCTCTTGTGGGTTGCCAGGTCGTGTCTGACATTCCCACCATTGGTGCTCCTGGCTGTTAGGGTCAATGCCCGGAGGAGGGCGAGCCACTGCCCTAAGAGGAAGAAGTAATACAAGGGATATGAGGACGTGTCTCATAGATGCGCATTCCTGACGTGATATAATCAGCGGCGACCTATGAAACACTGTCGCAGAACCTAGCGCAGATGAAATGCGCCATGATCCTCGCAACTTTGACCTCTCGTTCACACACAGGCATGTGGCTTGATCCGTTCCGGGGTACTTGACAACGCCAATACAACGCAGGCCGCAGGTGAGAAGCGGGACTCGGAGAATTTGCGTCCCGTTGTCGGGGGAGCCAAGGTTAGCAATCTTTGCCGGTACCGACCGCCCAGATCCTTGTCAAGGAGAGCCAACGGCGGAGAGGAGGTCGATCATATTCCGTCATCCCCGACGTGGAGGATCGCCGAAAGTCACCATAAACCTGGTATGAGCATTTCGATTACCCACAACTGAATGACTCGCTGGCCCAGCTCTCAACATCTTGGAGACAGGAGACGCCGCGCGGCATGACACGATCGCTTTGCAGCGGATCGCTGACGCGTGCGGGATAGCCTCTCATCCTCGCAATTTTTGCACCGCTGCTGCCTGGCACGTTCCACTGATTCCGAGCGTCTCGGGGCCGCCATCATGGGTGAGTTCGCGCCCCGGCATGCTACCGAGGGGTGGCGATTTCGGACGACACCCTATGTATCATGCAGCCGTCCGCGGTGCGGACATCGGTTGCTACCGTTACCGATGTAGTGGCGTAAAGTCGAGCATGCGAGCGGGGTGATCCTGCGGGTGTCGGCTGTGCTAGGGCGCTGTGGCGAGCTGGCGAGGAACCGGCATCGCGTGTGGCTGGGCTGCCACGTGGCCAATCAATTGCGCAATCGGCCTCGGTGGCCTGCCGCCTGACCGCAGGACTCGGTTCAGCGCGCTTGGCCAAGCCTCGAACGGGGTGAAGTCCGTCATAACATCATCGCATCGCGCGATATGCGTGCCACTGTGAGTCTGCGGTCACGTGATGAGGCGCTGGTTTGTGTAAATCCCGGTAAGCACGTGCTTGATCAGCCATCCTCTAACGAGGAAGCCTCGCCTCGTACTCCGAATGGGACGCTCCGAAGCAACTGATCCGTGTAGGAGCAGCAGCCGCACCGTCATGGCCGGCCTTCACCGGCCGTGATGGTGTGGTCTCGTCCGGTTCACATGGCCGCCTAGGTTTCCAGCTGGTTGCCGATCGGCAGGCTACGAATTCGCTTGCCGGTGGCGGCGAAGATCGCATTGCACAGTGCCGGAGCGAACGGAGGCAGTGGCGGTTCGCCAACGCCGCCCGACGGGATGTCCCAACTCGCCGGGATGATGTGAGTGTGCACCTCGAGCGGCGCCTCGGTGATCCGCGCGAGCAGGAAGTCGTTGAAGTTGCTTTGCTGCACCCTGCCCTTCTTGAAGGTGATCTGTGAGTTCTTGGTCAGCGCGGTCCCCATCACGGCAGCGCCCTCCACCTGGGAGCGGATGCGCTCAGGGTTGATGTAGAGTCCGCAGTCGATCGCGGTATCGACGCGTGGAATGCTGAGGTTCCCATGGTCGTCCACTGCGACATGCACCGCCGTCGCCACGTAACTCAGGAAGGACCGGTGTGCTGCGATGCCCAGGCCATGGCCCTTGGGCAAGGGCTTGCCCCAGCCGATTTGCTCGCACGCCACTTCGGTCACATGGCGCAAGCGCCCAGTCTCCAATGGATAGGTGGAGGTCGGATCGCCGTAGTTCCAGAAGTCACTGACGCCGGGGAACTTGCTCGGGTCTTCGATGCGGTCAGGTCCAATCAGCTCGAGCAGCACGTCGCGCTGGTCCCGGCCCAGTGCCGCCGCGATCTCGCCGGCCATCGATAGGACCGCAAAGGCGTGTGGGATGTTGGAGACCGAGCGGAACCAGCCAATGCGCGCATGTGCCGCACAGGCCGGGTTCTCGCAGCGCAGATTAGCGATATGGAACGGGTTATCGACAAAGCCCATTCCGAGTTCAATCGGCGATTGATGCACAGCGTCGCCATGGAACGTGCTCATCAGCGACGGCGCCACGCTGCGGTGCCGCCATGCGATCACCTTTCCCTTGGCGTCGATGCCGGCATCAATCCGCTCCACCGATACGGTATGGTAGCTATCGTGCTGAATATCGTCCTCGCGCGTCCAGGTGACCTTAACCGGCGCGCCAAGGTCGCGGGACAACAGCGCCGCCTCCAGGACGAAGTCCCAGTTGCATTTGCGTCCGAAGGCGCCACCCAGCAGCGTTGGATTGATTGTGACGTTATCGACGGGCAGACCGAGGACCTTGGCAACGTCGTCGCGGCAGTCTCCCGGGTACTGCAGCGGACCAAACACCACACATTTGCCGTTGGCGACACTCACCGTAGCTGCCGGCGGCTCCATGCTGGCATGGGCGAGATGGGGGATATAGTAGGTGGCCGAGACAACCTTGGCCGCGGAGCTCAGCGCCGAGTCAGCGTCGCCCTGGTTGCGCACGACCTTTCCCGGCTTCGACGCGCTTTCCTCCATCTGCGTGCGGAATGCGTCCGAGTCATAGGACGCGTTCGGGCCGTCATCCCAGACGACCTTCAGCCTATTGCGTCCATTTATCGCGGCGCCGGTGTTGCGTGCGATCACGGCAACGCCGCCGAGTGGGCGGAACTGCAGTGGCCATTCCCACCCTTTTACTTTCAGGACCTTCTCGACACCGGGAACCTTCAGAGTTTCGGTCGCGTCAAAGGAGACAACCTTGCCGCCGACGACCGGTGGGTGGGCGATGACCGCGTATTTCATGCCCGGCATCTTCGAATCGATGCCGTACACGGCCTGACCGGTTGTGATGTCGCGGAGATCGGCGATTTTGGTGTCGCCCTTGCCGATATACCGGAACTCGCTCGGATCTTTGAGGCGGAGCGATTCGGCCGGCGGAGTTGGCAGCGCCATCGCGGCCGTGGCGAGATCGCCATACCCGATCGTCTCGCCGGTGACGCGGTTGACCACGCTGTGGACCTGGGCTTGCACCTTCGACGCGTCGACGCCCCAGTGTTTCGCGGCAGCTTCCTCCAGCATCATGCGCATCGCGGCACCGCATTGGCGCATCGGCTGAACCCAGTGACGAACGCTGCGGGATCCGTCGGTGTCCTGGTTGCCATATCTGACGTTATCGCCCGGAGCCTGCTGGATGTGCACGCGCGACCAGTCAGCACCCATCTCGTCTGCCACGACCATGGGCAGGCTGGTTTTGATGCCGGTGCCCATCTCCACTCGGTTGGCAATAATGGTCACCTCGCCGCTGGGATGCATGGCAATGAAGACATGCGGATCGTTTACCGTTCCGCCCGGCATTTGGTCGGCACCCGTCAGCCAGTTGGCCCGCGCCCGGCCGGGCAGCAGGCTCGTGCCGAGCACCAGCGTACCGGCGCCGACCACGCCCTTCAGTATGAAGCGGCGGCTAACATTAACGACGGTGCCGGACGCAATTGTCGCGGGTTCGAACATGTGCGTCATGGGTTCATACTCCCGTGGAGGCGAGATGGATGGCGTCCACGATCCGCTGGTAGCACCCGCAGCGACAGATATTGCCCGCCATCGTCGTGGTAATGTCGTCCTTGCTCGGCTTTGGGTTATGCGCCAGGAGGGCGGCGGCCTGCATGATCTGCCCTGCATGGCAATACCCGCACTGCGGTGCGCTGACCTGCCGCCAGGCGACCTGCAGGATATGATCGCCGTTCGGACTGAGGCCCTCGATCGTGACGATCTCTTTGCCAGCGACATCGCCGACCGACACGCTACAAGATCGGGCGGCCTCTCCGGCGACATGCACGGTGCATGCGCCGCAAAGGCCCTCGCCGCAGCCGAACTTGGTGCCGGTCATGCCAAGCTCGTCACGCAGTACCCAGAGCAGCGGA
>JASHVB010000126.1 GCA_030039695.1 Acetobacteraceae bacterium | reverse complement strand
TCGATATAGTCGCCGAGGTGCATCAGCAGAACCGAAGGGATCGGCCGCGCTGCCAGATCCGCTGCGATCGCGGCATGTAGATCGACAAGCTGGCGTCTACATCCGTGTACATCGCCAACCGCATAGACACGCCGCCCGCGCGGTAGCCACCCAGGCGCCTTACGAAACCGCAGCGCATCGGCAGTCGCCGCGATCGGCTCTGCCGCGGCACCAGTGCGAATTTCCGTCGCACCAAGCGCCGCGCGCACGTGGGCACCCCCCCTCCGCACGCGCCGCATCAGCGTGCGCCCCTGTTCCGTTTGCGCAGCACCCTGCTAGGCTCAATCGAACCGAAGCCTTGGAGGAAACCGTTGGACAAGATCACCTTCCCCGTTGAAGCGGGCCACATCATGTTGTTCGCGCGCGCCATCGGCGACACGAACCCGGTCTATCACGATGCCGAAGCGGCCAAGAAGACCGAGACCGGCGGCATCATTGCCCCGCCCACCTTCGCGCAGGCAGTGGCGCAGTTCGACCCGGAGTATCCGTTGCGCTGGCGTCCGGGCCAGCCGTGGTTCGGTTCCGGCAAGACGCCGAGCGGGGTCGAGAAGCGCGCCGGTGGCGGCGGTGGGCTGCACGCGGAACAGCATTTCGAGTACCACCGGCCGCTCCGTCCGGGCGACGTGCTGACGGTGGAGACAAAGCCAGGCAACACTTGGGAACGCGAGAGCAAGCGCGCCGGCAAACTGACATTTCGCGAAACAATCAAGGAATACCGCGACCAGAACGGTGAGCTGGTGGTCACTGCACGCAGCGTCGGCGTGACGACCGAGCGTCCGGTGGACCAGAGCTAAGGAGAACCCAGCATGTCATTGAAAGCGAGCCAGCTCAGAGTCGGCGACGCGCATGTCGAGCGCGTGGTAGAAAACCTGTCGCGCACCGAGATCGTCATGTACTGCGGTGCTTCGGGCGACTACAATCCGCTGCACGCAGATGAGGTGTACACGACGAAAGTCGCAGGCTATCCCAGCGTTTTTGCCCACGGCATGCTGACGATGGGGCTGACAGGGAAGATGCTGACAAACTACGTCGGTGACGGAAGGCTGACGAAATTCGGCGTGCGGTTCACCAATCAGGTATGGCCGGGCGACGACCTGAACGCAAAGGCGACGGTTGCGGCGATCCGCGAGGAGAACGGCCAGCATTACGTCGACCTGACTCTATCGACGACAAACCAGGACGGCAAGGAAGTGGTCACCGGCAGTGCGACGGCGCGGGTGGATCCTTGAACCCTGACCCGCCGCGCTGCGGCGGGAGGGGTCGCCGCGAGGCGGCCGGTGAGGATATTGGGCACGGGATCGGCAAATTTGGCCGAAGCGGGTGTGGTGCCAGCTGATGCAACGTCACTGTCGGCGGTCCGCGCCTCGACCTCTCTCGCCGAAGGTGAGAGAGGTTTCCTGCCTGTGTCGATCGTCACCGGCTTCCTCGGCAGCGGCAAAACCACGCTGATCCGCCGCATCCTGAGCGATCCCGCCTTCACCAACACCGCTGTGATCGTCAATGAATTCGGTGAGATAGGCCTCGACCATGAACTGATCGCTAGCAGCGACGAGACCCTGCTCGCACTGACGACCGGCTGCATATGCTGTGCCGTGCGCAGCGACCTTGTGGCGACGCTGCTCGAACTGCAATCGCGCCGCGAGGCTGGCGAGATTGCCTATGAACGCGTGCTGATCGAAACATCCGGCCTCGCCGATCCCGCCCCGATCCTGCAGGCGCTCATGGCCGACGCCGACGTCGTGCGCGGCCACACGCTCGGCACGCTGCTGACCGTGGTGGACACTGTGCACGGCGAAGCGACGCTCGATCAGCACCCCGAAGCAAGGCGTCAGGTGGCGCTGGCCGACTGGTTGGCGTTCAGCAAGACCGACGTTACGACGCCAGCGAATTCGTTGCGCGAACGCCTCATCGCGCTGAACCCGACCGCCGCCGCGCTGACGACTGGTGTCTTGAGCCCCGACGTGGTGTTCTCGAGCGTCAATCTGTTCGCCCACGCAGGGCGGCTGGCGTCCTTGCCCGCGACAGGCGCGCGCTCGCCGTTCATTCGCGCCCAGCATTCCGGTGGCATCGATACGTTCACGGTGCAACGCGACCGGCCCGTACCCGCTCTGGCACTGACCCTGCTGTTGGAGGCCCTGACGGAGCACTGCGGTCCGCGTCTGCTTCGGGTGAAAGGTTTGGTGGACATTGCCGAAATGCCCGGCCGGCCGGCGGTGGTTCATGGGGTTCAGCACGTGTTTTCGCCGCCCGAGTTTCTCGAGCGTTGGCCGTCATCCGACCGTACGACGCGGATTGTGTTCATCACGCGCGATGTTCCGCGGCATTTCCCTGCTCGTCTGCTCGACGCGATCGAAGTCGAAGTGCAGGAGGAGCTCGGATAGCAGCGAGGAAACACCTCGCCTGCGACGCGGGAGAAGTCGAGGCGTGAGATGACGCGGGCGAAAGACCTGGCCGACGGCTCGTCACCCGACGAGCTGCACTCGCCGACCTCCCCGCCGGCGGGAGATACGCATCGTTTGCCTTCGCGCCGCCGCTGATTACGTTGCGCCCAATAACGGACCGATGCGGAGTCCCCTGCACCATGGAATTCATCGACCTCAGCCGCGAGATCTTCCACCGCACGCAGACCCACCCAAACCATCCGCCGATGATCATGACGGTGTGGAACGACCACACTGACAAGCGTGTCGCCGGCAGCACCGTGTTTTCCTCCAAAGCATTGTCGATTGCGTTCTCCGACCATTGCGGCACACATGTCGATGCGCCGGTGCATTTCGATCCGCGGCCCGGTGCGCCGTCGATCGATGAGGTCCCGCTGGAGAACTTCTACACCGAGGCGATCTGCCTCGACCTTTCGCACGTGCCGCTGAAGCACTCGATTACGGTCCCGGAGATGGAAGGGGCACTCAAAAATTCTCGCCAGGAGATTCGCCCGCGCGACACCGTCCTGATCTACATGGCGACCAATGACCGGCTACTCGGCAAGCCTGGCTACCTGCACGATTTCCCGGGCCTCGCCCTGGAATCGGTGCACTGGCTCGCCGACAAGGGCATTCTCATGTTCGGGGTCGAGGCGATCAGCCCGGCGCCGGAGGGCGAACCTAATTTCCTCGCACACATGGCCTGCGCCGAGCGCGGCATCACCCACATCGAATGCCTGGCCAATCTCGACAAGCTCGTTGGCCGCGGCCGATTCCGCTTCATTGGTTTTCCGCTGAGGATCCGCGGCGGTACAGCCAGCCCGATCCGCGCCGTCGCCATGTTCCAATGATCGAGTCCGAAGTGGCCACCATGATTCGCCACCCATGCCGCGCCGCCACGGCGGCGACGTTGTGTCCGGAATGCGAATCGGAATGGATCGCCGGGAAGGCATTGCTTCGCCGCTTCGATCCCGGCCTGATGTAGCCAGGCGCCCGGTTCGAGTGCACGTCGAGTGGCTCAACAGACCGCCCGGTCAGTCAGCTTGTCATCCCGCAGCACCCGACCCGCCGCGTGCTGGAATTGACCAGCCAAACGCCGCTAGATCAGTGGCTGCGTCAGGCAACGGGGGGAGTTGCGCGCGACACGACAGTACGGATTGAAATCTCTCCCTCCCCCAGCGCCCGCCTTCGTCCCGCCAAGACCGCCACCGCGCTCGCGCGGTGTGCGACCGTCAGCGAGCTCGACCCGATCATATATCCGGTCGCGAGCGGCGGCTTGTCGCGAATGATCGACCGGTTCAGGCCTGCTGCCGTTACTGCCCGATGCCCTGCTACGATTCAGGTCAATGCCGCCGCCACCCACTGTGCCCAAGCCAGCACTGCCTTGTCCTCACCCTGACGCCCGACGATTTGAATGCCCAACGGCAGACGGTTCGGCCCCTGCCCGGCCGGGACAGTGACGCAGGGCACGTGGAGGCTGGTCCAAATAAAGTTGAATCCCGGGTCGCCGGTCCAGTCCAAACCCACCGGCGCCTCGCCCGGCGCAGCCGGCGTCACCAACACGTCCAGGCTCGTCATTGCCGCAGCAAATTCGCGCTGGGTGCGCTCGAAAATGGCATGCGCGGCCATCCGCTCCGCCGCATCGCAGGCGAGGCCGGATTCCAGGCGCTCGAGCAGGCCAGAGCTGATCCTGTCACGCGCGTTCGTCAGCTCCCACCCCAGGGCGCGTCCACTCTCGCTGTTCATGACGATCGGATGCGCCTGAACCAGCTCCGAAAACCCCGGCGGCAACTCGCGATCTGCAACGGCGGCGCCTGCTCCGGACAGCACAGACGCCGCCCGCTCGATCAAGGCGTGAGTCTCCGGCCCTGCCAAATCCCAGGTCGGCGACCGGCAGATTCCGATTCGCGGCGAAGCCGACGGTTGCGTATCCGGATCGCCCAGGTCGCACCCAGAGGCCGTGCCGGCAAGCAACGCACAGTCGGCCACCGATCGCGCCAAAACTCCAACCGTATCAAGACTATCAGACATGATCTTCATGCCGATTCGAGGAATCAGCCCAAAGCTCGGTTTGTAGCCGACCACACCGCAGAAGGCCGCCGGGCGGATGACGCTGCCGGCCGTCTGCGTCCCGTAGGCAAACGGGAAGAACCCGGCCGCGACGCCCGCCGCCGAACCGCTGCTCGATCCTCCCGGCGTATGGCCCGGATTGGCCGGGTTGGACGTGGGACCCGGTTTGCGTGTGGCGAACTCCGTCGTGACGGTCTTGCCGACCGCCACCGCGCCGGCGGCGCGCGCCCAGGCAACGCATGCCGCGTCCGCGCGCGGCCGCCAGCCCGCCCAGATCGGTGAACCATATTCACTTGGCATATCAGCAGTATCGAGCACGTCCTTTACACCAAGCGGCAACCCGCGCAATGGGCCGGCCGGTGCCGAAGCCTGAGCTCGGCGCGCCGCCGCAGCATCGAACCAGGCGAAGGCCTGCACCACCGGCTCACGCTCCGCAATCCGCGCCAGGCAGGCTTCCATCAGCGACTCGGCCTGCAGTGTCCCGGCGTGCATGCGTCGCGCCGCCTCGGTCGCAGTCAATTCCCACAGTTCCATCGGATCCTCCCGGCAGAGAAATCGTCCTTGCCCCCTGGCGCACGGCCTTCCGGCAGTCCATCCTGACACCGATGAGCATGCGAGCGCAGTCCTCATATGTGCGAGTCGGGGCAGGGCCGGACGGCAGCCTGACCTACGTTGTCGATATCCCGCCGGAGGCGCTGCCCCCGGTGCTGGGCCGCGATCTCGCGCGCGCCTGGTACGCCGCGCGAGACGCTGCCATCGCGCAGACCTGGGGTGCCGTGCGCGGCTTTCGCTTCCGTCGCCCTGATGGCAGTCATACGGACATGGCCCTGGCCGACCGCGACGCGCGCTGCTGGGCAGGTGCCATCGACGGAAGCGTCGGGATGGGCACCAGCTACGGCCTGTCGCTTTGCGTGCGATTGCTGGCGCTGATCGACCTGTTGGCCCGGGTAGAATGGGCATTGCCGCTGCTCCGCCTCGAGCGTGACGGCGCCGAACTGCACCCGAGCCTCCTGCGTACAGCGGCCACTGCGCCGCTGACACCGGATGCCCGCTTCGACGAGGCGCGTTTCCGCACCAGCCTGCCGCCGTTTGTGCTGGCCACGCCAGCGCCAGGCCGGCTTACGGACGCGCGCGCATGACCCGCGGCATGCTCGTGCTGCTGCTATTGCTAACGGGCTGCACAGGACCGGCGCTGCCGCCGAGCGGCCAAGCCCGAGCCGACGCCCAAACCGTTGCCGCCTGCCGGCAGCGCGCGGAGCAAGTGTACGACATCCGCCACCGCGGCGACATCTACAGCCCGCCGCCGCAAGTCGATGCGCCGTTCTCCAGCAACTACGCCCCGGGCACGCTGGATCAGAACCTCGCCGCCCTGCATGAGCATGACGAACTGATCAACGACTGCATCCGCAACACCGGCACCGAAACCAGCCGTAGCAACCAGTGACCCCTGGCCTGGCAGACGGGCATGCAATAGAACCCGTGAGTACCAGAAACCGCCAGAGGGAGGCTGAGACGCACGCCATGGCCAAGATCATCCGCACTGAACCGGGCGCCATTCTGTCCAAAGCAGTTGAATATCACGGTTTCGTTTATCTTCCGGGCATCACGGCCCGCGACACGAACAAAGACATCAAAGGCCAGACGGCGGACGTGCTGGAACAGATCGACGCCATGCTGGAACATCACGGTACCGACAAGACGCGGCTGCTGCAGGCGCTGATCTGGGTCAAGCATATCAGCGATCGGCCAGCGATGAACGAGGTGTGGACGCCGTGGCTGCCGTCCAATGGCGCTCCCGTTCGCGCGTGCGTGCAGGCCGAGTTGGCGCACCCGTCGGTGCTGGTGGAGATCATGGTCACCGCCTGCAAGTAGGTACTCCCCCGCAACGGGTTGGGCCGGACGGGGCGACGAATCGCCTTTCCGATTCGCGGCCCTGACCCCTTAGATCAAAATTGAGCAGATAGGAGAATTGTCCCGAATTTGTCGTTTATCCACAGCCCCCCTTAGCAAATTGCTACCTGCCATGCGAAAAACGGGGGGCTGCGGGTTGCCAACCCCCCGATCACGTTCTAACGCCGTTGCGGTCGGGCAAAAAAACGAGGAGAACACGAATGGGGGCGGGGCCAACTGGGCTTAAAACCGTTTTGCTTGCATCAATTCTCGCAGTCACCGCGCCACTGACAGCGCTCCACGCAAAGGCTTCCACCCTCGAACACAAACGTCCCGCGAGCCATCCAGCGGTGGCCCACCATGAATACGTGCGTAGCGAATCGGTCCACCACGGATACGTGCACAGGGAGGCCATCCACCACGCGTACCTGCGTAGGGAGCCAATGCACTACGCATACGTGCGCCACGGCATGGTCCACCACGTTACGCGCTTGGAAGCGATACATAACGCCGCATTCCGCGCCGGAACCTTCCATCGCGTCATGATCCGCCATGCCTTTGCTCGCGGGATCGAGCCACTCGGCCGCTGGGTGCAGCGCGGTGGCATGTCCTGCGTGCCGTTCGCCCGGATCGATTCCGGCATCGATCTCACCGGCAACGCCTGGCAGTGGTGGGACCATGCCGCCGGTCTCTATGCTCGCGGCAGAGTCCCGGAGCTGCGCAGCGTTTTAGCGTTTAGGTCCAACCCACATATGCGGCTTGGCCACGTCGCGGTGGTCAGCCGGATCGTCAACCGCCGCGAGATCGAGATTGATCAGGCCAACTGGTGGAGTGACGGGATGCGCGGCGGCGTGTCGCGTGACGTGCCCGTTGTGGATGTCTCCGAAGCGAACGATTGGACGGCTGTCCGCGTCGGCCTCGGCTACAGCGGCCGGTACGGTGCCGTCTATCCGACTTACGGATTCATCTACGACCGACCGGATACTGGCGTGGTCACGGCCGATGTTACGGCGCCGGCACCAGAGCCGACGCTCAACCCCGCGCCGCGTGATCTGCGTCCGGCGGTCGAGAGGCCTTGGAAGACCTATGAGGAAGTCGCGGAGGCACCCGAAACCCCGCCCGGCCAGAAGCCCGCCATGCAGCCGATCAGCACTGGCAGTTTCGTCAGCGAATTCGACCGGAAATAACGTTCGCTTCGCAAGGTGTCGCTAGCGCACTGTCAGCTGCCTGACGGCCCACGTGTGCGCCCGTCGCCTCGGTGACGGTCACGATATCGACCCGGTACTTATCGCGAGCGACCCTTGCGGGCTATCGGCGTGCCGCGATGCCGCCTTGTCGTAAGGACCGGCGGCACCGGGCATGCGCCGATGCGAGGAACGCCCTATGGACACGATACAGCCGCATGGGCGGCGCTTTCGCCCTCGTCACACGCCCCGAAACACCGGCCGCCGCTTCTCCATGAAGGCACGGCGCCCCTCGATATAGTCATGACTTTCGAAGCATGCCCGCACCAGCCGGTCGGACAGCGCAAGATCGCCCTCGGGACCCTTCAGCAGTTCGCCCACCGTGCGCTTCAGGGCGTAGATCGTCATCGGTGCGTTGTCGGCAATGCTCGCGCAATAACCGCGAACATAGGCTTCGAGTTCGGCTGCGGGCAGCACACGATTGACCAAGCCCATCTCCCTGGCCTCATCGGCCGAGAAATGCCGGGCGGTGAAAAAAATCTCCTTGGTGAACGAGGGACCGACCAGGTCCATCAGCTTCCTGACACCCTTGTGGCCGTACCCGACGCCCAGGCGCACCGCCGGGATGCCAAACTTCGCGTTGTCCGCAGCGATGCGCAGGTCGCAACACACCGCAATGCCGACGCCGCCGCCAATGCACCAGCCGTGGATCATCGCGATCGTTGGCTTACTGCATTCATGTAGCCGCCGGCTCGCCCGGTCGCTGATCGCGTCGTAATGCGCGTTGCTTTCCGCCGACGACCGAGCCTTCTCGAACTGCGATATGTCGGCTCCGGCGACAAACGCGGCCTCGCCCGCACCGTGCAGCACAACGACTCGAACCTGAGGATCGGACTCGAAACGATCGAGGACGATCGGAATTGCCTCCCACATCTCAAGCGATACGGCATTGCGGCGCGACGGATTGTTGAAGGTGATCCAGCCGATCGGCCCGTCAATGCGGGCCAGTATCTTCTCTGTCGGCAGGGTGATGGCGGAGGCGTCGTTCATGCGGTCGGTTCCCACAAATGTCTGTCATCGCGCAGCGCGCGGCGCAGCGCTTATACGTCTGATTGCGAGGCGCACGGCGCCGAAGCAATCTCGGGCGAGCGGAGCTGCGGCGCGTCCGTACGCAGGAGATTGCTTCCGTGTCGCGCGCCCCGCAATGACACTTTTCGCCGGGAGAGACCGAATGGCTGCGCCGTACAACCACTACCGCAACACTGCCGCCCGGCAGCACGGCCGGCCGGGGCGGGAGATCCGTCCGCGCGACATGACCGTGGATGTTCACTCCCATGCCGGCGTGCAGGCTGCGGCGGACCGCGCCAAGCCGCACGTCCGACCCGATCCGCGCGGCAAGCTGCTGACCGAGGAGACCCAGTTCCTCACCCGCAAGCAGGACGCCGACCGCACCCCGAACCTGCTCGATCTCGGCCTGCGCATGGGCGACTTCGAGGCGATGGGTCTGGACGCCCAGGTGATCAGCCCGGCACCAGGGCTGTGCCATTACACGGTACCGCCGGATATCGGCGTCGAAGTGGCACGCCTGGTCAACAGCGGTATCGCCACGATCATGGCGCAGGAGAAGCCGCGCATTCCGGCAGCAATGGGCAGCGTGCCGCTCGGCGCTGGCGGCGCGGCGGCGGCTGCGGAGCTAGAATACGCGATGAAGACACTCGGCCTGAAGGGCGTCGAGGTACTGGCCCATGTTGGCGACAAGGAATTGTCTGATCCCGACTTCGAACCATTCTGGGCGAAGGCCGAGGCGCTGGGCGCCGTTGTGTTCATCCATCCCAGCGGCTATCCGCAGCCGGAGCGGCTGACGCGGTTCTACTTCAACAACGTCATCGGCAACCCGTTGGATACGACGGTGGCGATGCACCACCTGATTTTCAACGGCGTGCTGGAACGCTATCCGAATCTGAAGATCATCGCCGCACACGGCGGTGGTTTCCTGCCAGCGTATTGGGGCCGCATCGACCATGCATGGGGCGCGCGCAGCGACTCCCACGGCAGCCTGCCAAAGCCGCCGAGCTTCTATCTGAAGAAGTTCTATCTCGATACGATCGTCTTCACACCACACCAGCTCGAGGCGCTTGTCGCTCTGTTCGGGCCGAAGAAAATCCTTTTGGGGACTGACTATCCGTACGACACGGCCGATTACGATCCGATCGAGCACATCATGACCGCGAGGCTCTCAGCGGACGACATGCCGCGATCTGCGGCGGGAACGCACGGGAGCTGTTCGGCTTCTGATACCACAAGCTCCCTCCCGTCGAGGGACGCGGTGAGGTGAGGATGCCGCACGAGTGGCCCCTGCCCTGCCCGGCCCGCAAGCGGGCGGGGCGAGAGCGGATGTGGGTCCTGGGTCCCTACGCCACTATGCCTTCGCTGCGCAGGCTCTCAACGTCGTCAGGACTTATCTCAAGCCAGGACCGCAGCACTTCGCTGGTATGTTGGCCCAACACCGGCGACGTCTCCAGCCGCGGCGGTTTACCGTTCACGCGCACCG
>JASHVB010000125.1 GCA_030039695.1 Acetobacteraceae bacterium | reverse complement strand
TCTTGCGGTAGTTCAGGCCGGAGCCGAGATCGGCGATGACTTCGTGCCGCCAGCCTTTAGCAGCACAGAAGGCTTCGAGCAGTTCCTGCTGGCGGACCAGATCATTCTTCTGATCGTGGCTGGAGACGCGGGCGTAGCCGATCGTGGGCATATCCTCGTTGCCGAGGCCCAGGATCTTCGCCACGTCATAATAGCGTGTGCCGCCCTTGCTGCGCCGGTCCGGGACCAGTTCCCCGGACTTCTCCCAGGCATGCAGGGTCTGGACATCGACGCCCAGCATTTCTGCCGCCTTTCCTATCTTCACAAGGGCCATACCATGGGGTATTACCCGATTTAATCCAATCTTGGCAAGCAGAACTTACCCCCCGACAAATTCTTCCCCGCGGTAACCCTGCAAAAAAAGCAGAGCACGCAGATCGGCGTGATCGACGCGCGCACGCGCCGCGGCAGCGACAATCGGCTTGGCGCGGAAGGCGACGCCCAGCCCCGCCGTTCGCAGCATATCCATGTCGTTTGCACCATCTCCCACCGCGAGCGTCGCCGACAGCGGCAACCTGCGCTCCGCGGCAAGGCGGGTCAGCGTGTTCAGCTTCGTGTCGCGATCAAGGATGGGTTCCGCAACGCATCCGGTCAGAACCGTTCCATCGTCGAGCAGCCGGTTGGCGTGCTGCCTGTCGAAGCCGCACAGCGCAGCGACGCGGCTGGTGAAGAAGCTGAACCCGCCGGACACCAAGACCGTCAGCGCGCCGTGGGCCCGCATCGTCGCGACCAACTCGTGCGCGCCTGGCGTGAGGCGAATGCGCTGCCAGGTACGCTCCAGAGCGTCCACCGGAAGTCCGCGCAGCATCGCCACCCGCTCGCGCAGCGCGGTCTTGAAATCAATCTCGCCGTTCATCGCGCGCGCTGTGATGGCGGCGATACGGTCCTTGATGCCGGCGAAGTCGGCGAGTTCGTCCAGCGTTTCGCCGGTGACGATCGTGCTGTCCATGTCGGCGATCAGCAACCGCTTGCGGCGCCCTTCAACTGGGGTCGCGACCGCATCGACGGCGGCCCGGTCCAGCGCCGTGCGGACCGCACCCATGTCGGGGGCTGCGTCTAGGATGATGTCGGCGGCTTCGCCCGGTGAAAGAATGGTCGTTTCACCACCGCTGACCGCTTCGCGCACGGAGCGGATGACGGCGGGCGTCAGCGATGAGGCGGCCCGATTGGCGACGAGCGTAACGACATGGTGCATGATCTCTGGCTGTGTGGCAGCCGGAGCAGGCGGATGCAAGCAAGGAGCCGCTGATTGACACCCCAAAGCCGCGCCGCTAACCCGCCCGCCCATCCAGGGGAAACCGCTCGCCATGCCCGTTCACGCTTTCATTTTCCCAGGCCAGGGAAGCCAGTCGGTTGGCATGGGCCGAGACCTCGCCGCCGCCTTTGCCTCCGCGCGCGAGGTGTTTCAGGAGGTCGACGAGACACTCCACCAGAACCTGTCGCGCCTCATGTTCGATGGGCCGGCCGAGGAGCTGGTGCTGACCGAGAACACCCAGCCGGCCCTGATGGCCCACTCGCTGGCCGTGTTGCGCGTGCTGGAGCAGGAGGGTGGCTTCGCGCTGAAGCAAAAAGCCGCTGTGGTCGCCGGGCATTCGCTGGGTGAGTACAGCGCTCTCGCCGCTGCCGGGGCGTTTTCCGTAGCGAACGCCGCGCGTCTCCTGAAGCTGCGCGGCCAGACCATGCAGAAGGCAGTCCCCGCCGGCCAGGGCGCGATGGCGGCCCTGCTCGGAGCCGAGCTGGCGCTTGCAGAGGAAATCTGCGAAGCCGCCGCACCGGTACCAGGTAGTGAAACCAACGAGCGCCAAGTGATTCAGGTCGGCAACGACAACGGCGCCGGCCAGGTCGTGGTGTCCGGTGCCCGCGAGGCAGTGGAACGCGCGGTGGACATCGCGAAAGATAAAGGCGTACGCCGCGCCATGCTGTTGCCGGTTTCGGCACCGTTCCATTGTGCGCTGATGGCGCCGGCGGCGGACGCGATGGCCGAGGCCTTCGAGGAGACCCCACCCGGCCCACCGGTCGTTCCGCTCATCGCCAACGTCTCAGCGGCGAAGGAGACCGATCCAGCCTCGATTCGCGACTTGCTGATCCGCCAGGTGACCGCAACCGTGCGCTGGCGCGAATGCGTAGAGGCAATGACGGTGCTGGGCGTGGACAGTTTCGTCGAACTGGGCACGGGGAAGGTCCTGTCCGGCCTGGTGCGCCGCATCGCGCCGGACGCCGCGACCGCTGCGGCGGCGACGCCAGCCGAAGTAGAGGCCGTGCTGAAGACGCTTTGACGGAGGCCACCATGTTCCGGCTCGATGGCAAATCGGCGCTGGTGACCGGCGCCTCGGGCGGTATCGGCGCGGGGATCGCCCGGGCCCTGCACGCACAGGGTGCGGGAGTGGTCCTATCCGGGACGCGGCGCGACGCGCTCGACACATTGGCGACGGAACTGGGCGGTCGCACCTTCGTCTGCCCGGCCGATCTGCGTGACCCCGCTACGGCGGAAACCCTGGTCGAAGCGGCCGAGGCCGCCGCCGGCCCGCTGTCGATCCTGGTCAACAACGCCGGCCTGACGCGCGATATGCTGGCGCTGCGCATGAGTGACGAGTCCTGGCAAACGGTGCTCGATGTCGACCTGAGCGCGCCGTTCCGACTGGCACGTGCTGCGCTGCGCGGGATGGTGCGGCGGCGGACCGGGCGGATCATCAACATCTCCAGCATCGTCGGTGCCACCGGTAACGCGGGGCAGGCTAACTATGCCGCAGCCAAGGCCGGCCTTGTCGGAATGAGCAAGGCGCTGGCGCAGGAGGTTGCCTCGCGCGGGATTACAGTGAACGTCGTGGCACCAGGGTTCATTGTCACGCCGATGACCGATGCGCTGAACGAGGCGCAGCGAACGAAGCTGACCAGTTCTATCCCGCTCGGCAGGCTGGGTCGGCCGGAGGATGTGGCCGCTGCGGTCGTCTATCTGGCCTCAGATGAGGCGGCATGGGTGACCGGCGCGACATTGCATGTGAATGGCGGCATGGCAATGGTGTAGCGCGAGTAACCCGGTGGGAAGAGACGTATAAGCGACCGCTCCGTGCGGTCCGATCTGCAGCAAGCATCCAATACCGAAAGCGCGAAGGCATGCCCGACGCCGACCGAGGACCACCGGGCGGGCGGACGAGTTTAAGCAACAACCCTGCGCCGACCGGAGGCCGCCATCCGTCCAAACGGATGGTTGAATTATCGACGGCGCGGCAGTTGATGTCAGGGGCAAGCATTCTCGCCAAATCGCGATGGTGAGACCGCCGCGCCGCGGCCCTGCGCATGACAGTGCGGTGACGCACCGTAGTCTGAGCGCGTCGGTTGCGGGTGCACAAATCCCGACCGACCACACCGGTTGGCGGCGCACCCCGTGGCCTGCGACTATTTTGCCGCCCCGCAACTGGCCTCCCCCGAGCGTCTCGCCGACAAGCGGGGATCGCGGGCATTGCAGGCCGCCTGCTGTCGTACTAGCAGGTCGATGGCCGGCTGATTGCCGGCCGCCGCGGCTTTTTCGAACCATGCCCGCGCCTGCTGCCGATCAACTGGCACGCCATGCCCGTTCGCATACATCAGCCCGAGGTTGTACGCTGCCAGTGGGCTGCCTTTGTCAGCGGCCTGCCGGAATAGCCGTATGGCCTGGCCGTAGTCGCGCGGCACCAGGATTCCTCGCCGGTAATATGCGGCTAGGCCGTTGAGACCGATCGGGCTGCCGCCCGCGGCCGCGAGGCGATACCAGTGCAGCGCCTCGGCATCGTCACGGCGCACCCCGTTGACGCCATGCTGGTAAATCGAGCCAAGCCGGGCCTCGGCGGGAACAAAACCGCGCTTGGCCGCGCTCCGGTACATGGCAAGGGCCATCGTCATGTCCCGCTCAACGCCATCACCGTTCTGATAGAAATTGCCCATTGCCCATTGGCCGATCGGATTGCCGTGGTCGGCTGCCCGGCGATACCAAGTGGTCCGCTGCGCCACATCGCGCGTCACGCCGAGGCCGCGCCCATAGAATCGACCCAACGCCACTTCGGCAGGCGGATAACCTTGGTCCGCCGCCCGCCTGTACCACTGCAACGCCTCGGCATAGCTGCGCGCGCCGCCGCGTCCGCGCTCCAGCATCGCGCCCGTCAGGTACTGCGCCTGCGCGACGCCTTGCGTGGCGGCACGTTCAAACCATTGCCGGGCAATGGCATCATCACGCGACACGCCCTCGGCCTTGAGGTAAGCGAGGCCGAGGTCGATCTCTGCGTCCGGATTACCCTGAGCGGCGAGGCTGCGCAGTTCTGTCAACCTTGCCGCGGGGTCATGCGCGGGCGGCGTGCCGGAGGGCGCCGATGCCGCGGGCGGCTGTGGTTCGGCCGGGCGCACCGCTGCGGACGCCGTGCGCGTGGCATCCGCGACACGTTCTACCGTGGCGGTTGCGAGCGGATCCGGCAAAGCAGCGACCGTATCGGTCGCCGTCTCGGACGGGGTAAAATAAAACTCGCCATCGATCGGCGAACTTGAGACCCAAGGCTGCTGCGCGCCATCGGTCGCCCGCTTCACGGTCAGGCCGACGCGATTGAACACGTGAAATATATCCAGTCCAGGCTGGCGGATCGATGCGGCGAGCGCTGTCGCGTATGGCCCGTCGGCGCCGCTGCCGTCTTGCGCCACGTTGCCCGGCTGTGTCGCGAAAGAGATCATGGTGCCTTCCGGCGCCTGCATCTGTGCCAAACCGCCCTGCACGGCACGGCTGCCGAGCATCGTGAACGGATTGTTGCGGCATGCGTCGAGAATCACCAGGTTCAGCCGCGTCCCGGCGCCGTTCATCTGCTGCAACACGAGGTCCGCGTCTTCCATCTGGAATGCAAGGTCTTGCGGCCGGGTCGGGTTGGCGTCGACGGGCACTAGCCAGTTCTTGCCGTCCACCTGCATGCCATGCCCGGCGTAGTAGAACAGCGCGACATCGGCGCCCTGAATGGCACGGCCGAAATCCTGCACGAGCTTGTCGAACGTTGCCTTGTCGACGTTCTCCTGCACGGCGCCGCCGACCAGGGCGAAGCCGATCTGATGCAGGTTGCTTGCGATCAGCGTGGCATCGTTGCCCGGGTTCGCAAGCCGCGGCACGTGCTGATAAGCGAAGTTCCCGATCACCAAGGCGACGTGACGATCGCCGCTGTTCTGGTTCTGCGCCGCCGCTGGAGCGAGCCACAAAGCGGCGAGGATGCACGCAATCCAGAAGCGCCGCATGCTGGAACTTCCCTCCCTGTAGATTGCCGATGCGGAGCGTGGCCGATAACCGGGCCGGTGTCGATACATTTCGTGCCATTGCCGTTGGCGATGGAACCGAGAGGCCGGCCAAGCGTGGCTGATGTTTTCGCTGCCCGAGCGAGAACCGCTATGGCGGGAGACCTCGTTCTTGAACAGGTTTAGACCGCGCGCGCGACCGCCTGGCGCATCAGCTCGATCGCTTCCCGGGGCGGCCATCCTGATGAGCGATCAGTTCCAGATAATTTAGTGCGTTCCGGTCGCCGCGGACCTCGCCACCGATGGTCGGCAGAGTCATTTCGCCTCAGCCAGGCGCCCGCCACGATGACACCCGCCGCTTGCGCCGCCACCCAACCTTGCATCCGCTATAGTGCCTTGCGCGCCCGCGTCGCCAGTTCGTCAGCGCGCTCGTTCATCGCATTGCCAGCATGGCCGCGCACCCAGCGCCATTCCACGCGATGTTTTGCGGCCGCTGCGAGCAACCGCTGCCACAAGTCCATGTTCTTGACCGGATCACCGGTTGAGCTGCGCCAGTTCTTGCGTACCCAGCCCTGGTGCCAGCGGGTGACGCCGTTTTTCACGTATTCGCTGTCGGTGTGCAGCACGACGCGGCAGGGACGCTTCAACGCTTCCAGTGCCGCCGCCGCGGCCGTCAATTCCATGCGGTTGTTGGTGGTGGCAGGTTCGCCGCCCGACAGTTCGCGCTCGACGCCGTGGAACCGCAGGATCGCGCCCCAGCCACCCGGTCCGGGGTTGGGCTTGGCGCCGCCGTCGGTCCAGATTTCCACCACGTCCGAGGCCCGCGGCCCCGGCGTTACTGTCACTTGCCCTTGGTTTTCCATGGTGCGCGCATTGATAGCGGATCGTACATGCGTTTCCAGAGTACTGGCCCGTCAATTCCGCACGCACGCCGGGATCGCGACCTCCACACGGCGGTTTCTGCTGCGTCTCTGCTCGGTAGAACCCCCAGCGATCGACCGCGTCTCGCCGAACCCACGCGCGGCCAACCGACCTCCGCCACCGTGCGCCGCGTCAGCCATGCGACCGCCGATGTAACGCGAGTCTTCGACAGGCGCAGATGGTGCGCATGGGCGCCGACGTCGTCGGTACGATCTTGCACCTCCGGCCGAAGGCCGGGATCGGCGGTTATCACCTGAGCCGCCTCTGCCAGCACAGCATCAGATGTCGACTTCAGCGGCGATTTGTTTGTCCCGTCATCGTGGGGCTTGGCCCAGTCATCGACGTTCGACGCCCAGACCAATTTTACCATATCTTAGCGGTCAAATTCCATACGCATGCTCGTCCGCGGCCGACAGGTGGAAGCGTAGCCGGCGCAGAAATTCCAGCGGATTCTTACGCGTCACCAGAGCGCCTTCCGGCGTGTTCAGCCAGTCGTACAGCCGGGTCAGCAAGAAACGCATCGCCGCCCCCTGACACAGCAGCGGCAGCGCCGCCCGCTCGGCCGCCGACAACGCGCGCGTCGCTGCGTAGGCGGACAACAACGCGCGTGCCTTCGTCACATTGAACGAAAAATCCGCCTCGAAACACCAAGCGTTCAGGCACACGGCCACGTCATAGGCCAGTATGTCGGTTGCCGCGAAATAGAAATCGATGATGCCCGAGAGCCGCCCTTCGAGAAAGAACACGTTGTCGGGGAACAGGTCCGCATGGATGTGGCCGCTGGGGAGATCGCGGGGCCACACGGCAAGAATATGCGCCAGGACCGCGTCCAGTTCGGCCATCAACCCAGGCTGCACCGCGTCGCCGCCACGACGCGAACGATCGAGCAGCGGTCTCCATCCGCCCGGCCCGAGCGCGTTGCGCCGGGTCGGCTTGTAATCGGCGCCGGCGAGATGCAGCGCGGCCAGCGCCGCACCCAACGGCCCACAATGCTCCACCCGAACGCGCCGCGGCCAGACACCCGGCAGGAACGTGGTGATTGCGGCATGGCGGTCGCACAGCCTGCGCAGCGCGATGCCATCGCGGCCGTGCACCGGCAGCGGGCAGACAATGCCGCGGTTCGCCAGATGCTCCATCAGCCCGAGGAACCACGGCAGCTCTGCTGGATCCACGCGCCTTTCGTACAGCGTCAGGATGTAGTCGCCGGCCGTGGTGCGCAGTGAGTAGTTCGAATTCTCCACGCCCTCCGCGATACCGCGGAACGCCACCATCGTTCCGAGGTCGTACTCGGCAAGAAACGCAGCCAGGGCGTCGTCGGTGACTTCGGTGTAGACCGCCATGTCAGCCGGGTCGGGTGGGCAGGAAGTTCGCAGTCGGCGCGGTCAAACGGTACTCCTGGCTGGTCAGCGCGGGTGCCAGGGTGGCGGTGTGGCGGCGAGTTGTCCATCCCGCCGCGGGCCGGCACAATGCGTTCGCCTGGCGAGTCCGGGCGTACCGTCCGGAGTTGCCGATGTCGCTGCCCATTTGTTTTCGCGCGTTCCCCTTCGTGCTGCTCGCCGGTCTGGCGGCCAGTTGCGCCCCAGGTCAAGACCAGTTCCCACCGGTCTGTCCCAATCCGGGACTTCCTGCGGAGACAGGCGAAGTTTCCGCCTACCGACCGGGAGCGACCGGCGAGCACTTGACCGACCTGCTGTACTCGGGGCGGATGATGGGCATCCAGGGTCAGTGCAAGCTGGATCCGGACAACAAGAACAGGCTCGACACGACGGTCAAGTTCGCCATTGAACTGACGCGCGGCCCCGCACTGCAGGGGCGTCAGGCCTACGTGCCAGTCTATCTGGCAGTGACCGAGGGCTATCAGATCCTCGACAAGCGCATCTTTGTGCTGCGTGGCGCATTTCCGCCCAATGTGGACCGGCTCGACATTACCAGCGGTGAACTGGAAATGCTTCTGCCGATTAGCACGAGGAAGTCGGGGGCCGCTTATTCGGTCCTAGCCGGGTTTCAGCTAACGCCGGAGGAATGGGAGGCCGCGAAGGCAAAAGCGGGGCAGCAGTAGCGCGCGCAAGACACCAAGAAACGGGGATTTCGTCTCCCGGCGGTTTCGTGCGCGAAGCGGCCCGACATAAGGGGATTGGTCACGACACATCAAAATCGCGCCCCTCCCCTTGTCGCCCTCCCAAAGGAGAACGTACGCCCAACTCGCCACGCCCGCGTCCCCTAACCTCGTTCGCGCGCGCGCAGACGGATAACGTTGGAGCCGACGTGGCCGCGCCGGCGCAGGCGCATCAACGTGGCGTCTAGTTCGCGAATGGTGAATGGCTTGCGCAGCAGCGCGTCCAGCGGATGGCCGCTGCGCTCGGAATCGGCGAGCTCCGCGTAGCCGGTGACCAGGACAATCGGCATCGCGAAGCTTCGCTCGCGCAGCCGCCGCGCGAGCTGCAGTCCGTTCATGCCCGGCATCGCGTAGTCCAGCAGGATCAGATCCGGCGGATCGGGAAGTTGCGGCAGCAGCGTCAGTGCTTCGGTGGCGCTGGCCGCCTGCGCTGTGGCACACCCTAAATCCCGCAGCATTTCCACGGTGACTTGGCGCACGGCCATGTCGTCGTCCACCACCAGCACAAAAATTGGTGGCAGGCCACGCGGCGCAACGTCCCCGGCCCGTGCCGATGGTTTTGCCTCGGCATCGCCGACAGCGCAGGGTAGCAGCAGCACCACTTCGGTCCCGGCACCCTGGGTACTGAATATCCGCACCCCACCGCCCGACTGTCGTGCCATGCTGTACACTTGGGCCAGCCCGAGGCCCGTGCCACCTGATCCTTTCGTCGTGAAGAACGGTTCGAACGCACGGGACACCACCTCCGGCGCCATTCCGGTCCCGCTATCAGCGACGCTGACCCGGACATAAGTGCCGGGCGGCGGATCGTCTGCTCTGCTGCCTTGCTCCAGCTCTTCGGTGCCGGTGCTGATGGTCAACTCCCCACCGTCCTGCATGGCATCCCGCGCATTCAGGCAGAGATTGAGCAAGGCCGCCTCCACTTGGCTCGGATCGACCATGGCCAAGGGCAGATCCGCGGCGAGATGCGTAGAGACCCGTACCCGGCGGCCCAGCGTACTGGTCGCCAGCGTCACCAAGTCGGCGATGAGCTGATTGAGGTCCGTGGGCCGTGCCGCGAGGCGTTGCCGGCGCGAGAACGCGAGCAGCCGCGAGGTAAGTTGCGCTCCGCGCTGCACTGCGTTGCTGGCCCGCTCGATCAGCTTGCGCAGCCGGTCGGCATCTGCCTCGGTCCAGGACTGCACGGCCGGTGCGACCCGGCGCTCCATCAGCTCGAGGCTGCCCAGAACGGTGGCCAGCATGTTGTTGAAGTCGTGCGCAATGCCGCCGGCGAGCTGCCCGACCGCTTGCAGCTTTTGCGCTTGGAGCAAGGCCGCTTCGGTTTTCTCGCGTTCCGCGATCTCGACCTGAAGACGGTTGTTCGACGCCGACAATTCGTTGCTGCGTTCGGCAACCTGCGCTTCCAGCAGCTCGGCCTGCACGCGGCGTTCCGACTCACGCGATTGCAACGTTGCTGCCATGGCGTTGAACGATTGCGCGAGCGTGCCGAATTCCGAGCCAGGGTCCCCCACGTCCGCACGCGCGCTCAGCTCGCCGTCGCGCCAGCGCCGCGCGGCGGACAGCAGGCTCTGCGTCGGTCGGTAGATGAAGCGGCGCGCCATGACCGCACCGAGGCTCAGCGCAATAATTACCGCCAAGCCGAGAAGCGCAATATCCTGCAGCGCTGCCTGCGCCGTTTCCGTGATGATTGCCGGCACAGACGTTACTTCAACCACCGCCAATCCGATGGGCGGCGCAGTTGCCGGAATGGCAGCGACAATTCGGCGGGCGCCTTCGTCGCTTGCGATTTTGGCAACACCTGACGAGCCCGCTCTGACGAATGGCAACAGCGCGGACGGCAGCTTGCCACCGATCTGCTCTGGCATGGCCGGCGAGCGCGCAACCACTGTACCGTCTCGGTCCGTCACGAACATTGTGCTGACCGTACCGGCGTCGGCGCGCGAGAGCTTCACCTCATCCAAATGACGATCGAGCCAGGACAGATCGAGACCTGCAACGAGTACCGCCGCCTGCCCTGCATCCGCAGGCAGGCGCACGCTGACCGGCAGAAAATCTCCGACCCCGGCGATCTTGCTGTAGCGACCGATCTGAACATCGCGCCCGGCCCTGATCACCGAGTCCTTTGCCGCGTCTACCGTTACTGCAGACGTCGAAGCACATACGGGATGGCCGTCCGCATGGTACAGCGCCAGGAAACGATACGCCGGAAGTGAGCGTTGCAACACACTGAGCTGCTCGGTGCATGTCGCGCCGCCTTTGCGCATGTTCGCGGACTGCCCCAGCACACCGGCGAGCACGCGAACCTCATTGAGAGCGTCAACCAAGTCGGCGTTGGCCAGCTCGGCTCGGCGCAACGCAAACTGCTGCATTTGCTCGCTTTGCCGCTGGCGCAGGCCGGTCTCACCGTAAATCTGCACGGCGATCACGGGCAGAACGCAGACAAGAACCAGCAGCAGGAGGCGCGTGGAAAGCCGCATGCCAGGAAACGTAGCACCGCCATTGCGGCGCTTCGAGCCGCTAAAATATGCCGCCGCACCCGTCACCATCTCGCCAACCGCGCCGGTGACACGGGATCTCGGTCCAACCCATGTTGCACCGAACCGACCAGCATGCGCGTTCCCTCGCGAAGCGCTGCGCCGTGAGACTGGATAGGCCGCACCGGCCGCGGATCGCCGGTTGTGACGTGCGCTCCGTCCTTCTGATAATGCCCATTCGCCTCCGGCGGCGCGGTGCCGACCACGCTCGTGCGGCACATCGGAAGCGCCGTCAAAGTCCGGAACAAATCTATCGCACGTGGCCAGGTCGTGCCGGGTCGCCTCGCCACAGGGACTGGGGCGACGTCACTATATTCGTGGAACGGCCTCAGAAGATTTAACGCTCAAAGATGAGCGGGCGATGGCACCAGCTTGGCCATCACTCCCGCACCAGGCGCGCCGCGAAGAACCCATCCATGCCGCCACGCTCCGCCCACATCCCCGGATGGGTACGGAGGAACCCTTCCTCGGTTCGCGCCTCGGGCAAGGCTGCGAGTTCCGCCGGTGTGAACGGCTCGAGCCGCCACTGCCTGCCCGCCAATGCAGCAGCCACGCGCTGCGGCCCTTCGTCCGGCTGCAATGAGCAAACGGCATAGATCAGCCGCCCGCCCGAACGCAGCAGGCGTGGAGCGGCTGCGAGCAACCGGTCCTGCGCCTGCGTCAGCGCGCGGACATCCTGGGGCCGCTTCAACCGCAGCACGTCGGGATGGCGGCGGATGGTCCCGGTTGCGCTGCAAGGCGCGTCGAGCAACACCGCGTCAAACACTTCGTCTGGCTGCCAAGTCGCCGCATCCGCCTGCACCAGCTCTGCATCGAGACGCCAGCGGCGCAGGTTCTCCGCCATTCGGCGCATCCGGTTGGCGTCGCGCTCGACGGCCGTCACAATCGCACCTGACGCAGCGAGCTGGCCAGTCTTGCCGCCCGGCGCGGCACAGAGATCGGCCACACGCTCCCCTGGCTTCACACTCAGCAGCATCGCCGGCAGTGCGGCAGCAGCGTCCTGTACCCACATCGCTCCCTGGGCAAAGCCTACCAGCGATTCCGGAGGCGTGCCTGGCGGGAACCGGACCGAGCCGGTGGGCAGGATCTCACCAACGGACGGTGGATCGGCACCTGGGCGCAATGTCAGGTCGAGCGGCGCCGGATGCACGTGGGCGACGGCGATCGCCCGCGCATTGTCGCCCCACGACGCCCACATCCAGGCCGGCGTATCCAGCCGCGGTCCGTCCAGTTCGGCCAGCGCAGCTGTGCCGGTCGTGGCGACACGCCGCAACACCGCGTTCACCAGACCCGCGAAAGGTGACAGGCCGCGTGATCGGGCCAGCTCAACAGCGGTAGCGACGGCCGCGTGCCCTGGCGTCTCCAAGAGCAGCAGACCCGCCGCACCGATCCGCAAGACGTGGCGTACCGGCTCGGGCGGCTGCTTGCGCAGATAGGGCTCGAGCACAGCATCGAGCGTGCCCAACCGGCGCAGTACCGTGGCGGCGAGCCGGTGCGCGGCGGCGCGATCGCGCGGCGCTGCTGCGGGCAAGCCGTTGAGCGCCTCCTCCATGGGCCGGCGATGGTCCAACACGGCGGTCAGCAGATCGAATGCGGCCTCACGGACGGGATCGGACATGATGACGGACATTT
>JASHVB010000124.1 GCA_030039695.1 Acetobacteraceae bacterium | reverse complement strand
GGTGCGGCTGCACTTTGGCACGATCGGCGTGGCGCCGGACTATCCGGGACCGCTCGACTCCGTGCCGCCCTCGGCATTTGGCGGCAACATCGATAACTGGCGCATCGGTGCGGGGTCCCGACTCTATCTTCCGGTTGCCGTACCCGGCGCGCTGCTATCGATCGGCGATCCGCATGCCGCGCAGGGTGATGCCGAGTTTTGCGGAACCGCAATCGAGTGCTCGCTATCCGGCACCATCCGCTTGCATCTGCACCGCCGCGAACAGGCGGGTGCCATGCTGCGTGACTTGAACTATCCGTTGGTCGAGACGCCGGACAGTTGGATCGTGCAGGGGTTCAGTCACGCGGATTACCTGGCCGAGCTGGGCGAAGCCGCGCAGAGCGAGGTGTACAAACAATCGTCGCTCGACAACGCCATGCGCGATGCGTTTCGCAAGGTCCGGCGGTTTTTGATGACGGCGCAGGGACTGAGTGAGGATGAGGCGATTTCGCTGCTGTCCGTCGCGGTGGACTTCGGCGTGACACAGGTGGTGGACGGCAACTGGGGTGTGCACGCAATCGTGCCAAAGCGACTGTTCGCCTGATGGGCGGCGTTCTCCCTGCGCTGAACGAAGGCGCGGTTTCGGTCAGGTGTGCCGATTGCGTCCTGCCCGCTCGGTGCCGGGTCGAGGGCCCGCTTGAATGGTCACCGCAACGTCAGCGACAGCGACTGGCTGCCCACATCCTGTGCAGCGCACCGCCACAGCTGACCACAATCTGGTCGATCCACGTGCGAACCTCGCAAATTGGCAAGCGTCGGCATGCGAGATCCTAAAGCGCGCCCGCCACGGGTCGCTAGCATCCGCCCGGATAGCCAAACCAGGAGCAAATAACATGGGCGCAATCCCAGAATACGTGACGACCGGGCACCGAAACATTCATTCGTTGGCACGCGGGGCGCGGTGGCTCGTCATCGGATGCGCCGTGGTCTGCCTTGTTGCCGCGGCCGGTGCCGGCCGGGCTCGCGCGGCCGATCTGCCTGCTGCCCCGAGTGCCTGCAAGTCGTTGCAGTCGAAATATCCAGGCTTAAAGGGCAAGATGATGGTCGACGCCCTGAATCCGCATACACCGGGCTATGAGGCGCTCGATCCGCAAGATCCGAGCCAGTACATCGGGTTTGATGTCGATCTGGCGGAAGAACTCGGCTCCTGCCTTGGCTTCAAGCTGACTTACAAACCGGTCGCTTTCGCCGCGCTGCTACCAACACTGCAAAGCGGGCAGGCGGATATCATCATCTCCGACATTTATGCCACCAAGGAACGCGCGAAAGCGGCCGATTTCATCACCTACTCCAAGGTGTTCGACGGCGTGCTGGTGGTGAAGGGCAATCCCAAGCACATCACCGGCATCAACACCTCGCTGTGCGGCGATACGGCCGCCGAGAACACCGGCTTTGTCGAGGTCCCGCTGGTGCAGAACCTTGGACCCGTGTGCAAGAAAGCCGGCAAACCGGAGCCGTCGCTGCAATTGTATGACAACAACGCCGACTGCATTCAGGCCATCCTGGCCGGGCGCGCGGACACCTACATCAACGATGTGAACACCGTAGACCAGGCGGTCAAAGCTTATCCGGACAAACTCAGCAAGGCCGTTGCGGTCACCCTGCCGTACTCGATCGGCATCGCTGTGCCGAAGACCAACCACGCGCTGCGGGACGGGACCGTCGCGGCGCTGCTGATCATCCAGAAGGCTGGTATCGAAACGACGCTGCTGAAGAAGTGGTCGCTGGATGCCGGTACGTTAGAGGCGCCGCATATCGTGACGGACTGATGGATCTCTTTGCTCACTACCTCAGCCTGCCGTACCTGCTCCAGGGCATCACCGTCACGCTGGCGGTGACGGGCCTGGGGTTGGGCGGCGGGCTGCTCGTCGGGCTGGTGCTCGCCGGCATGCAGCTCTGCCGTTTTCGGCTGTTGTCGGCTCTCGCACGCGGGTACTCGGTGATTTTCCGCGGCACGCCGCTCATCCTGCAACTGGTGTTCGCCTACGACGCATTGCCGCATATTGGCCTCCGGCTGAGCCCGATCGCTGCCGCCGGCCTGGCACTTTCGGCCAAAGAGGCGCCCTTCATCGCGGAAATTCTTCGCGCCGGGGTACGCGGCGTCGACGCGGGCCAGGTCACCGCAGGTGAAGCGCTGGGCATGACTCCCTGGGTGCTGATGCGCCGGGTGATCGCGCCGCAGGCGATCCGCATCATGGTTCCGGCGCTAGGCAACGAGGCTGTCACCGCGTTGAAGAATTCGTCGCTTGCATCAGTGATCGCGGTGCAGGAACTGACGCTGCGCAGCACCCAGCTTGCATCATCGACGTTCGACTTCTTCTCAATCTTCTTCGCCTCCGGCGTCATGTATCTGGTCCTGACCGGCAGTTTCAGTGCACTGCAACTGTTGGCCGAGGACATGCTGGACCTCGACCGGCCACCTTGGCGGGAGCGCCTGGTGCAAATCCTGCCGGGTCGCCGCCCTACCAACCTGTTGCGCTCTGCTGCGCGGCGACCGGACCGGTACAACACTGTCCCCGACACTACGCCAGATCAGCGACGACACGATGTGGCGTCCGGCGGCACGGC
>JASHVB010000123.1 GCA_030039695.1 Acetobacteraceae bacterium | reverse complement strand
AGACTGAGGTCGACCTCGATGCGATGGAGACGACCGTGCGTGTGAACCACGCCGAGAGCATCCGGTTCAAGACCAACGACATGATCTTCAGCATACCTCACTATATTTCGCAGATGACAAAATACCTGACGCTATATCCGGGCGACGTGATCTGGATGGGCACGGACGGCACGTCGCCGGATTTGAAGGATGGAGATGTGGTGGAAGTGGAGCTGACAGGGATCGGGGTGCTGCGCAATCGGTTTGTCAGGGCAAAGGTGTAGTCGATATCTCGTTATAGCTGGGCCTGACCCGGCCATCCTCGTACCGTTCCTCACGCGGGGGAAACCGCACGAATGGACCACCAACTTCTCACCGCCCTGGCGCGCGCCGCCGGCCTAGACAAGGCGCTTGTCGACTTCCCAGACGACGTTGCCGCCGCCGCGGCACAGGCGATGACCAACGCCGGTGCCATCCAATTCCCGGCGGATCCCGCGGCTGAACCCTGGCCGCCGATGCGTGTGGGCACCGGCCTGTGACCGAGCCACAGTGGTTGACGCTGTCCGAGGCGTCCCGGGCGTTCGCTTCAGGGACGCTCTCGCCGGTCGAGTACCTGACCGCGCTGCTGCAGCGCATTGACCAGCTCGATCCCACGCTGCATGCCTTCATCCACCTCGACGCCGACGCCGCGATGGAGGCCGCACGCGTGGCAGAGAAGGAAATCGCCGCCAACCGCATCCGCGGTCCGCTGCACGGCATCCCGATTGGCGTGAAAGACATTATCGATGTGGCAGGCCTCCCCACGACCTGCCACTCGAAGATCCTGCTCGACAACGTCGCGCAGCACGATGCGGCGGTGATCGCCAAACTCCACGAGGCGGGCGCAACGATCCTGGGCAAGCTCTCGACGCATGAATTCGCCATCGGCGGTCCGAGCTTCGATCTGCCCTTCCCACCCGCGCGTAATCCATGGAACCCCGACCATCATCCCGGGGGCTCCTCCTCCGGCTCAGGTTCTGGCGTCGCGGCGGGCTTGTTCCCCGGTGCGCTTGGTTCGGATACCGGCGGATCGGTACGCAATCCCGCCAGCTCCTGTGGCATTGTCGGGTTGAAGCCTACCTACGGCCTGGTCTCGCGCCGCGGCGTGTTCCCCTTGTCGTTTACGCTCGATCACGTCGGCCCGCTGACACGCACCGTCGCCGATGCCGCGCTGATGCTGGATGCGATCGCCGGGCACGATCCCGCCGATCCCGGCAGTGCGGCCACCGGCGCGCGCCATTACCCGCGCATGCTGGATCGCGGCGTGCGCGACCTGCGGATTGGCTTCGTGCGGCATTTCCACGAAACCGACATGCCGGCGCATCCGGAAGTGACTGCCGCGCTCGAAGACGTCGAGCATGTTTTGCAGGCGGCCGGTGCCGAAGTACGCACGGTAACGCTGCCGAGCCTCACCGAATTCGCTGGCGTTAACCGCATCATCCTGTGCAGCGAGGCGTGGTCGATCCACGCCGCCTGGCTGCGCGAGCGCCCGGGCGACTACGGCAAGCTCGCCCGCCGCCGTCTCATGCCCGGCGCGTTCATGACGGCTGGTGACTATGTCGGCGCGCAGCGCCGTCGCACGCAGATGATCGCCGCGGTCGAGGACGTGCTGCGCGATGTGGATGTGTTGCTGTGTGCCAGCTCAATGGATCCTGCCAGCCGCATCGACGATGCCGAGGAAACCGCACGCACCTATTCCCGCCAGGCACGCACACCGTTCAACGTCACCGGCCATCCGGCCCTGGCGATGATGGCGGGGCTGGCGACCAACGGTTTGCCCGTGTCGGTGCAGTTCGTCGGGCGGTATTTCGATGAGGCAACCGTGCTGCGCGTCGCCGCGGCCTATGAACGAGCGACGTCATGGCACAAGAACCACCCACCGATCTGAGGGCCGCGGGCCCGACCTCGCACGTCTATTTCTCGCAGCGCCTTCGCCTGCATTATGTAGACTGGGGCAATGAAAACGCGCCACCGTTGATCCTGCTGCACGGCGGACGCGACCATTGCCGGAACTGGGACTGGGTCGCCGCGGCGCTGCGTGAGGAATACCACGTGATCGCGCCCGACCTGCGCGGACACGGCGATTCCGCCTGGTCCGCATCGGGCCAGTACACGATGGCGAACTATATCTACGATCTCGCGCAGCTCGTGCATCAGCTTGGCGCGGGGCCGGTGTCGATCGTCGCGCATTCGCTCGGCGGCAACATCGCGCTGCGCTATGCCGGCGTATATCCGGAGAACGTGTATCGTTTGGTGGCGATCGAGGGCCTGGGTCCGGCGCCACATTCGTTGAGCGGCGAAGCGCGCAAGTCGATTGCCGAGCGCATGCGCGGCTGGATCGATCAGACCCGCGCCTATTCCGCACGCCAGCCGCGGCGTTATGCGACGTTCGACCACGCAATTGCGCGCATGCAGGAAGCCAACAAGCACTTGCGTCCCGACCAAGTGCGGCATCTGACGCAACATGCCGTGAATCGCAACGAGGATGGCACATACAGCTGGAAATTCGATCACTACGTTGCGGTTTGGGGCCCCTATGACATGACGCGCGATGCGATCGCCGAATTGTGGAGGCGCATTACCTGTCCGGTGCTGCTCGTCTACGGCAAGGAAAGCTGGGCGACCGATCCGTCCACTGACGGGCGGATGAGATCTTTCCAGAACGCTCGGGTCCTTGGTGTGCCAGGCGCCGGACACTGGGTACAGCACGACCAGCTCGATTTCTTCGTGAAGCACACGCGGGAATTTCTGCGATGACCGTTGCCTCGACAGCGCTTGGCGATCTACAGGGCGCTGAGGAACATGGCATCACGGTCTTTCGCGGCGTGCCCTATGCTGCGCCGCCAGTCGGTCCGCTGCGCTTCGTGCCGCCGCAGCCACCCGCCGCGTGGCACGGACTGCGCGACGCCACGCACCATGGCCCGATCGCGCCGCAGACGCCGTCGCGTTTGCGCGCCGCGATGGGCGGTTTCGAGCGTCCGCAGGACGAGGATTGCCTGTCCCTGACGATCTGGACGCCGCGCGCCGACAATGCGCGCCGTCCGGTGCTCGTGTGGCTGCATGGTGGTGCCTGGCTGACAGGCGCCGGCTCGCTCGACTGGTACAACGGCGCGCATCTCGCACGCGAAGGTGACATCGTCGTGGTCGGCGTGAATTACCGCCTCGGGTTGCTTGGCTATCTGCTGCACCCAGCGGTCAGCAGGGGAAATCTCGGCACGCTCGACCAGATCGCGGCGCTTCGCTGGATAAAAGAGCATGTCGGCGGCTTTGGCGGCGATAGGGAACGCATCACATTGGCCGGCCAGTCTGCCGGCGCAGCCGCAATCGGCCTCATGCTGACCATGCCTGATGTCCGCCACCTGTTCCATCGCGCAATTATGCAAAGCGGCGGCTTTGGTCGACCACCGCGACACCCAGAACAAGTCACCGCGCGTGCAGAAGCATTCATTCGCTGGCTTGGTCTCGATCCAGACGCACCGGATATCGCGGGCCAGATGCGCGCGGTGCCTGCACAACGGCTGGTTGATGCACAGGCAGAATACACGCGCGCAAGCGCAGGACTCGCCAACACCGACCCGCCGTTCGGCCCGGTGTTGCCGCAACGGCTGACCTCCGCTGACCTGATCGATGCGATTGCGGCCGGTGTCCGGGACACAGACGTACTGATCGGCGCGACACGCGACGAGGGGCACGCATTCTTCGCTCCTGACCTGGATGTTTCCGAATCAGCGCTAACGGGACAATTCGGGGTGGACGCGATTGCGCATCATCGGCGCCGCCGTCCCGGCGCGACACCGCGGGATCTGCTCGCTGACATAACCACGGAACTGGTGTTCCGGACACCCGCGTTGCACCTCGCACAGAAGATTGCGGGCTGTGGCAGCAACGTTTTCGGGTATCAGTTCAACTGGGCGCCGCCGAATTCACTGTTCAGGGCGTGCCATTGCATCGACCTGCCGTTCACCTTCGGCAATTTCGACGCATGGTCCGGCGCGCCAATGCTGGCGGGTGGCGATCCCAGGGTCATGCATGATCTCTCGGCTGCGATCCGCCGTGCGTGGATCGCTTTCATCCGCACTGGCAATCCGCAGCACGACGACATGCCCGCTTGGTCGCGGCACACCGACGGATGGGTGATGCAGTTCGATACGCTGTTCGAGCCGGTGCTGTTCGGGCTCTGATCTCACCCGTTCAGCGCCTGCCGTATCAGCGACAGAGCGTCATCGACCTGTACGGCCGCGACATCCAGATGCAGGCAGGCCCGAGCGCGATATGTGCCAGACGTTGACACCAGCACGCCATACGCGCGCAGCTTCGCAGCCAGCGCAGCCGCGGTCATTCCTGTGGCCTCGGTATCGAAGAACACCAGGTTGGTTTCCGGCTCCTCCACGGTGATGCCGGGAATCTGCGCCAGCCC